>JAFZFL010000017.1 GCA_017555925.1 Bacteroidales bacterium
AGACTCTTTGTTGGAACAAAAGATGGTCTTGCAATTCTTGTAGTTAACGGCAACAGCCTTAAATTGGAGAATGTATATAAAGATGATGAGTACACCGGAGCTGTAAAATATTTGTGTGTTGCAGATGAAAAAATTTACGCTTCAGTTCCCGGATATGGAGTTTTTGAATATAATCCGTATGAAGGACGCACCACCAACAGATATGAGCTCCCTTTAGATTCAAACGGCTATATATATATGGGTTATGACGAGAATATTTACACTTGCGCAACAATTTATAACACAACTGATTGGAGTGTAGAATCATCTGATGTGTACAAATTGGACCCCAAATCCGGCAACATTGAGACAATTGCAAGCGGAGAGTATCTTTACAGCGTAGGAGTAAGCCCATATTCAAAAAACATCTTTACCTCTGAAGCTAACGGTTTTACAACCAACTCTACAATACAGATAATAGATCCTGAGAAGGGATTGGTTGGCAGCACCACAGCAGGCGTCGGAACCTTCAGATACCTGTTCTTAAGCTACGTTGGTTTGATTGAGGGTAACAATTAATTCAAAAAATCGCATTTTTTTTTGGATTTATAAAAAAGAGCATTATCTTTGCGTCCTCAAAAGTTCATAACACTTCTGACGCTATCCTTTTTGAGGATGCAAAATTTGCCCAGATGGCGGAATCGGTAGACGCGCTGGTCTCAAACACCAGTGGGGCGACCCGTGCCGGTTCGACCCCGGCTCTGGGTACAGAAGCGGGGAAAGTTGAAAAACTTTCCTCGCTTTTTTATCTTCAAACTTGTCAGTCCTGACTATTCTGCTATTCGGAAAGAACATCAATTGCGGTTTGAAGGCCTTCTGAGGGGGGATAGTGATTTTCCCGAAAGTTTGTCCACCCTGCTTCAATCTCTCATCATCCAGTACAAAACCTTTAATCATGTACTCTTTCAGAACTTTAGTAGCCCATATGCGGAAGTGAGTAGCTTTCGCAGAGTTAACACGATAGCCTACAGAAATAATTGCATCAAGATTATAGAAATCTAGCATTTCTTCCACGCCACCCCTGAAGCCCCTCTGAACGACTGTTTCCATTTTGGAAATAGTCGTTGACTCCAACAATTCTCCTTCAGCATAAATATTCTTCAAATGCCTACTAATCGCAGGGACCTGCACTCCAAACAATTGAGCCATAGCTTTTTGAGTAAGCCACAACGTCTCATCCTTAACAACAGCCTCCACATTCACATCTCCCTGCGGTGCGCTGTACATCAAAAACTTTATCTCCTTGTTCATATCAAGTATTTGTTTATTCTTGTAAATATAGATATTATTCTTCAATCACACAGCAGCTGATTAAGGCTTTGTTTATAGTGGCAAGGAAGCGGTTGCTTCTTATATGATTTTGCAAATAATTTTAGTAACTTTGTTTGTTTCAAATCATTTAAAACTCAAGATTATGTTTTCTAAAGAGACTTATATAAACCGCCGTGCAAGGTTAATGGAAAAGATTAATGACGGCATTATTCTTTTGTTGGGCAATAGTGAGGCTTCTGCCAATTATGCCGGCAATACTTACAAATTCAGACAAGACAGTTCATTCCTTTATTTCTTTGGACTTGATGAACCAGATATGGCCGCAATTCTTGATGTTGAGAGCGGCGAGCAGATTCTCTTCGGCAATGATGTTGACATTGATGATATAATCTGGATGGGTCCTCAAGTATCTGTACAGGAGAAGGCGGAGTCAATTGGAATAAGCAAGAGTTTTCCTATGGCCAACCTCCAGGAGTATGTTGGCAAAGCGCTGTCGCAAGGCAGAAAGGTTCACTTCCTACCTCCTTACAGAAACCATAACAGAATACTTTTGAACTCTCTTCTTGGCATTCCTGTTGCAGCCCTTAAGGAGAATGCTTCAGTAGGGCTTATTAAAGCTGTTGTAGACTTGAGACTTGTTAAAGAGGCTTGTGAGCTTGAGGAGATTGAGAAGGCTTGTAATGTTGGCTATGCAATGCACTATACAGCAATGAAGATGGCCAAATTAGGTATGGTAGAACAGGAGTTGGCAGGAATCATGGAGGGTATTGCAGCTTCAGAGGGTCATATGCCTTCTTTCCCTATTATCCTTTCGCAAAATGGAGAGACTCTTCATAACCACAGACATCACCAGATCCTTACAGAGGGCAGAATGATTGTTATTGATGCAGGTGCCGAGATAAACAGCCACTATGCATCAGACTTCACAAGAACTATTCCGTCGGGAGGAAAATTTACACAACAGCAGAAAGAGATTTATCAGATTGTTGCTGCTGCAAACAATCTTGCAGTAGGTCTTGCACGCCCCGAAATTGCATACAGGGATGTTCATTTGGCGGCTTGCAGAATAATAGCTCAGGGCCTTACCAATTTGGGCATTATGAAGGGGGACGTTGATGAGGCTGTTGCAGCCGGCGCACATGCCTTGTTCATGCCTCACGGCCTTGGTCATAATATGGGTCTTGATGTTCATGACATGGAGGATTTGGGTGAAAACTATGTTGGATATGACGATACCATCAAACGCTCAACACAGTTTGGCCTTGCATCTTTGAGAATGGGTAAAGTATTGAAAAAAGGTCATGTGCTTACAGTTGAGCCGGGTATATACTTCATTCCTGCACTTATTGACAAATGGAAATCAGAGGGCATAAATACAGAGTTCATTAACTTTGACAAACTTGAAAGTTACAAGACTTTTGGAGGTATAAGACTTGAAGATGATATTGTAATTACAGCCGAGGGCTGCAAACTTCTTGGAGCAAAACGTCTTCCAATTTCTGTTGAGGATGTGGAAAAAGAGATGGCTGAATAGTTGCAAATAACCAATCTATATACAATTGATGAAACTTAAAGGTTATCTTTACGGCTGCATCTCATCTGCAGCTTACGGTTTTATTCCATTGTTTGCTATTCCAATGATGCGAAAGGGTGTGGATATTGATTCCATCCTTTCGTATCGTTTTATATGCGCATCGATTGTTATGTGCATAATGCTTATGATCAGGAAAATTCGTATAAGGGTTACAAAAAAGGAACTCCTTCTCTTAGCACTCCTTGGTTTGGTCTTTGCCAGCTCTGCCCAATTTCTCTTTCTGGGATACAAATACCTTCCGGTTGGAATTGCGTCAACCATACTCTTCACATATCCTGCATTTGTAGCAATCATAATGTATGTACTATTCAAGGAAAAGATAAGTTTCAAAACCCTATGCTCCATTATCCTCGCCTTTATAGGAGTGGCACTGCTCTCGCTCGAAGATAATATCTCAAGCTCCTTAAATTCTGATACGGCATCCAAAATGCTCGGCATTCTATTCATCCTATTGTCATCGCTCAGTTACGGAGCCTATATGGTAATAGTAAACAAATCTGCCGTTAAAGAGATGAATGGTACAAAACTCACATTCTATGCAATGATGTTCAGCTCATTTGTCTTTACCGCTAAGGCACTTATGGCCAATAATGGTTCTATAACCCCTCTCCCCGACCTTTGGTCTGTTGCAGACATTATCCTTCTGGCTATAGTACCTACAATAGTATCAGGAATAACAATGGTATACTCCGTTCACTATGTAGGGTCAACCGCCACAGCAGTTATGGGAGCTATGGAACCACTTACTGCCGTTCTGATAGGCATTATTGCATTTTCAGAAAAATTCACCTTCAATTTGGCCCTGGGAATGACAATAATCATTGGAGCGGTTATTCTTATTATCCTCGCCGACAAAAAACAGCATAAATAAAAAACCCCTGAAGCAATGACATGACCCCCAAAAGTTTTTGTCTAACTTTTGGGGGTCACATTAATCAGCATTAAAATGCCACTCTATTTCTTACTCTTTGCCAGCAAGAGGTGCCGGAACAGCATATACTCTTGTTGCAAGATCCTTATCAATCATATAAAGACCCATTTTGCTGCCCTCTACCTTTTCAAAAGAATCAATGATATCCAAAGCATTCTCTTCCTCCTCTACCTGCTCATCAATAAACCATGTAAGCATGCTTTGTGAAGCGTAATCCTTCTCCTCTACAGCTATGGCATACAAATTATGAATAAGTGCTGTTACTTTCTTCTCGTGTTCAAGTGTATCTTTAAAAGCATCAATAGGTGACGCCCACTCTGTTTTTACCTCAGCAATAGGAGCCAACTCCACTTTGCAGCCTCTTGAAAGAAGGTAGTTGATAAAGATTTGAGCATGAGCCTGCTCCTCTTTGAATTGAACCATAAACCAGTTTGCTACACCTTTATTTCCTTTTATAGATGCATCAACCGACATTGCCAAATACAAATACGCCGACCATAATTCAGCATTAATTTGTGCATTAATTGCATCATGTAATCTTTTGCTTATCATATCTTAAAGTTTTAAGTTTAAATAATTTTCTGTCACAAATATATAGATTATATTTATTATAAACAAATAATTTATTTAAAATATGTTATTTTTTTTATCACTAGCTATATAAACAGAAAAGATTACTCAAAGTTCTTTACAACCTTACCCATCGCAATCACTCCCTTCACATCATAATTCTTGTCAATGATTAGAATATCTGCATCCTTTCCCTTTTGCAATGAGCCTTTTCTGTCATAAACATTCATAATTTTTGCCGGAGTCTCTGAAACCATTCTTATAACATCAAAGAATGGCACGTCTGCCTGAGTGGTCATAGTCTTGATAAGACGGTCCATAGTTGCAACGCTACCTGCAAGAGCTGTTCTGTCTGCCAACTTACAAACGCCATCCTCAATTATAACACGGGGATCAAATGCTGTTTTACTGTCACTTGCTGCACAAGCCAAAGCATCTGTAATAAGTGCTGTTCTCTCTACACCCTTAATCTTATATACAAGTTTGAGGATTGTAGGAGGTACATGAATACCATCTGCCACAAGCTCAACAGTCATATCATCTATAAGATAGATACTCTCAACTGTTCCCTCATACTTATACTCATGTTTCTTATGAAAACCAGGCATTGCATTATAGAAATGCGTTGCGTGAGAATATCCAGCCTCCCAAGCAGCATGAATATCATGGAACTCAGCCTGTGTATGGCCTACAGAGGCAAGAACACCCTTGGATGTTATATATTTTCCAAAAGCGGTAGCACCAGGCAACTCCGGAGCCGCATCCCATCTCTTTATACATTTGGTCTCCTCCAAAAGTGGAATATACTCTTGAGGATCAGGATCCTTTATATTTTCTGGCAACTGACCTCCAGCCATTTTAATGTTAAAATAGTGTCCCTCAAGGTGCAGACCCAACACTGGGCTATCCTTCTCCTCCATCAAAGACTCAGTAGTGGCAGCTGCTGCCCTGATCATAGGAATAGTTGATGATGACAATGTTGGGAAAATACTTGTTGTACCATGTTGCATGTGTGCTGCAATTGCAGTAGTAAATGCCTCTTCAGTTCCCTCCATAAAATCTCTACCTCCACCACCATGACAGTGAATTTCAATACCACCCGGAGTTATATACATACCTTTGGCATCTATAATCCTCGCACCTATAATTGGAAGGTCACAACTTGAAACCTCCAAAATTTTATTATTGTTGATAATAATTGATCCACCTCTCAACCATCCCGACGGAGTATGGATAATACCGTTAATTATCTGGGTTAACATATGATTAAAATTATAATTGGTAACGGCTGCAAATATAAGAAAATTTAAGAGAGGAGAAGAAAAAAAAAAGACCTCCAATCAGTTTTGATTGAAGGTCTCACAAAGTTGGCGGCTACCTACTTTCCCACTTGGTATAGCAGTATCATCGGCACTAATGGGCTTAACTTCTCTGTTCGGTATGGGAAGAGGTGGATCCCCATC
>JAFZFL010000004.1 GCA_017555925.1 Bacteroidales bacterium
GCTTGAGGTGCAAGGTTCAGAGTACATGTACGCAGTCTGTATAATGAATTTATCAGATCGAGAAGATGGTGTGCATGCTGCACAGAACTGTAAGGGCCAAAATAGAGCGACCCGTCCTTAACAAAACGCCTTGTAAGAAACACCCTTGGGAATGGTTCACGCCTGATGCATATCCACGGATATGTTTTACCATCTTTCAACAAAATATTGTAACGGGGCTGATACTGCTTTATCAGATTGTTTTCCAACAGGAGGGCATCCTGCTCACTCCCTACAACGGTGTGTTCCAAATCTGCAATTTTTGAAACAAGCACCCTTGTTTTACGGGTAAGGCGCTGCGGATCTGTAAAATATTGCATTACCCTTTTCCTCAGGTTCTTAGCCTTGCCTATGTATATGATTGTACCCTCCGAGTCCAAAAATCTATAAACTCCCGGATCCGAAGGCAATGTCCCTATTTTTTCTTTAAGATCCATAAAATTTACACTTGTTAGCAAATTTATTATAAATTTGTTGTCCGTAACCAAGGCATCCTGTATGAGCACAAAATTAATCAATAATTCCCAAGTCAAAAATGCTTTAAAAATAAAAGGGTTCGCAGGTTCCCTTATAGCAGGAGCAGCAATGCGCATTACCGGATTTAACAGAATAAACAGAATATATTCACATATTTCCGACTACAAAGGCATTGACTTTGCCAACAGTTTGATATCACATCTGAACATACAGTGCTGCTATAACCCGGCAGATTTGGAATACATACCCAAAACAGGCCCCTTCATTGTGGTTTCAAACCATCCTTTTGGAGCTATCGACGGAATTATAATGTTGTCTCTTATTGGTAAAATAAGGCCTGACATCAAAGTTCTCACCAACTTTCTTCTCTCATACATACCCAACCTCGAAGAGGAGTTTTTCCCCGTAAATCCATTTACCTCCAATCCCGGTTTGAAAAGCAGCTTTGCCGGATTGAAAATGGCAATGGAGCATCTGCAGTCGGGAGGAGTGTTGGGTCTGTTCCCGTCGGGAGAAGTATCATCCAACAACAATAAAGAGAGGGTTGTCAAGGATATTGAGTGGCAAAAATCCATTATCAAACTCATACAAAATGCAGAAGTTCCTGTTGTACCTATATTCTTTAGCGGACAGAATTCTGCCCTTTTCCATTTTCTTGGCAAGATTCACCCGATGCTGAGAACAGTAAGGCTGCCTCACGAACTCTCCAACAAGAAGAACAAGAATATAATTATAAAGATTGGTTCGCCTGTAAATGTGGCGGCCATTAAGGAGTATGACTCCGTAAAGAGTCTTGGTGACTATCTCTACAACAGAACATACGCCCTTGAAGGTGAAATAAATTATGACGATTACCCTCCTCAGCTCTCTCTACGGAATATTATAAAAGCAAGCAAGAATATTGTCTCCAATGGCAAAAATGCAATATTGGAAGATACCTCCTGCCAACAGATTGACCAGCCCGTTGCAAAAGAGATTCTACAACAGGAGATTACTGCCATTGAAGATTGCAGGCTCTTTACCGTAAGGAAATATTATTGTTACTTGGCTGATATTGAACGTATTCCAAATCTTATAAAAGAGATAGGCATAAGACGTGAGATGGCTTTCAGGGCTGTGGGAGAGGGTACAGGAAAGAGCATAGATCTGGATAATTATGACACTTACTACAAACATCTTATTCTTTGGGACAGCGAAGAAAATGCTCTTGTTGGAGCCTACAGATTGGGAATAGGAAGTGAGATAATAGAGAAATATGGGCGGAAAGGGTTCTACAGCAACTCATTGTTCAGATACAAGCCGGCCTTCAAGTTCCAGTTGGCAAAGTCACTGGAGTTGGGACGCTCATTTGTCTCATTGGAGTATCAGAAAGACCCTCTTGCACTTATGTTGCTTATAAAAGGTATCTTCTACACTGTTATAAGATATAAAGATTTAAGATACCTGCTCGGGCCTGTTAGCATCAGCTCTTCATATCCCATTTTTTACAGGAGTCTCATGGTATATTATCTTAAAACTGCTCACTCCGCTCCACAATACAGCAGCATGATAACGCCAAGATGCCCGTTCAAACCAAATTACTATAAGGTAAACCCGCAATCACTTCTTCAACATAAAACCACTTCATTGGAGAAATTTGACCGCTTCTTACTAAAGTTAAGTGACGGACAATACCGGATGCCTACACTCCTTAAAAAGTATTTGAAAATAAATGCACGTATTGTAGACTACAATGTAGATCCCGATTTCAATTACTGTATAGACGGGTTGATTATGCTTACTCTTAACGAGGTGCCACACAGCGAGATTGATGCGCTCTCTAAAGAGTTCAGCAATAAAGAGGAGATATACAAAAGATTTGACATCTCATTTTAGCCGCACTCTAAAACATTGAAGTGCTGAAGAGCAGTGCAAAATGGTTCTCGTTGCCAGGATCGTTTGTCCGCGCATATCTTACTCCTACACTTACAGGCACTCCTATCTTGAAGAGGAAACCGTCTACAAGAAGATCTGTACCGAATGAGCTTAACACAATGTTCCCTTTTCCACCCTTTAAACAGGCATAATCGACAAAAGGAATTATTTGCAGACGTTTGAAGTAGCCCACAAATCCAAGATTCAACCCTTTAAAATTTATTGGAATCGCATAATCTGCAGAGACTTTGTAAAAATTGTCTGAATAGTATGTTTCACATCCGCGCGGCATACTTACAAGATTCTCCAGATAGTAATACTTGTCCTGTGACATTTGTTTCTGGTATGCAAAGCCCACTCTTAATCCCTGCTTTACATCTATTCCCGGAAGATATGCGTATGTATTTAAAGCAGCCACTGAACCAAAGTTCTCTGCACCGTTGGGCGAAACAGATCCGCTTACAGCCACATTGAAGCCCCACATTGGGAAGATTGCCGCAGTTGCAACCGGAAGCATCTGATAATACTGCAAGACATAACCTATCTGATGGCGTGACAGATATTTACCCCTCTCCTGGCTATAAAACCTGTTATTGTCAAATTTCCATAATACTTGAGGCACAAGCCCCCTCTGCCACCCCCTGCTGTTGAATTTGAGTGGCAAATAGCTCCTGACCACCAACTCAAAGAGAGGATCTCCGGTATCCTTCACATCAACAAAGAGAGTCCCGGCATCTATTACCTTGCTCTGCAGCCTGCTCTCACTGTTATAATGGGCTTCAACCTTGAATACCGGATACCACCCCCTGTACTCAAATGAGGCGTGTCCGGCATGAAATCCCTTCCTATACGAATATCCTACCATTCCCACCGCTGTTCCAAGAGTATTCTGGGAGTAGAGAGTCACTCCTGCAGAGACTGCATCATACAGATGATCAAAACTCATCTGCATAATCTTGTCCACATTGTAATAGACAGGAGCCCAAGAGTGTACTCTGAAAAAATGCGCACCCTTACGGTATGGTCCAGATTCATAACTGATTGGGGAGCTGGTGCTGTCGGGAAGAGTATGATTACTCCTGAAATACTCCTTTGCCTGCTTCTGGAGCATCTCCGCCACAGGATAGACAAAGCGGTTTTTTATCACTCCATTCTCAAGATAGAGATCATTCTCCTTTGTAATATCCTCAATTTTTGTGTAGACAGGATACTCTCCCTGCACCTCAAGATTACTGTAATAGAGTTTTCCATTACCTGTTTTAGGATAATGTGACGCAAAACGGGCATTGGTCAGGCGTTTGAGAGAGCACTCCTGAGGATCAAATGAGTAGATGTTGTTTACACCATCCAGGTCTGATTCAAAATAGAGTTCGCCACCACTGCTCCCAAGTGCGCGGATTATACTGTGCTGCTCATCTATAACCCGTTCCCACCTGGCATCTGCCTCTCCCTGATTCTCAACATTTTTCAGATTTGCAACATCTGAAGAGAAGAGGCCCATACCCTTATCTGTTATTATCAGGGCATATAACATATTTCCCATCCATACACACTCGGTAAACTGTCCGCCGAATGGTGCAGGAGTTGAACAGAGCCTGTTCTGGGGATTATGTGCATCTAAAACAACAAGATTTGAATTGCCTCCATGAGTATACTCAATTACAGATATTGAATCGGCTGTTGTACTCAATGCAGGATTATTATATGACTCCCCTTTAGTATGTCTTGTAATCTTCCCACTCTCTATTTCGTAAGAAAAAAGATCATTATATGATGCCATTCCCCATCTCTCATCGCCTACACTTTCAGTGTAATAGATCTTTCCGGAAGAGTATTGCAGATTGCCGGTTGACGAGGCAAACGGGCGCAAACGTTTTTCTCCTTTTGGGTTCTCCTTAAGGAACTCTTCTGAATCGGATATGAGAACAAGAGAGGCAGGAGCATCATAAGAATATCTCACAGCTATAATGGAGTCCATACCCACAACAACCTGGTTATAATATTTTCTGTAATATCTGCTTCTCTTTATAGGAAACTCTACCGGCTCCGTAAACTCTCCCCTTGCCGCATCATCCGCCATCCACCATTTCGCATGATAAGCGAAGGCAGCCTTTGCAAGATCCTTCATCTTATAACCGGTAAGAGCTTTATGACCTGCATTTATAACATTTGGATTATAGAAATGACTGACATAATAGTTAAGCATCTTGCCTGTATAGCAATACTCACCCGATATACCTCTACCGGCAGATACCATAACATAGCCCAACGGATATACACTTGGCGTATAGTTTCTGTTTGAACCATACCTCCATCTGTTCCAGTCACCATACTCCCCACTAAGTACAGATGTTCTGTAATACTCCAGGAATGAGGCGCTTCTGCCCCTTCCGCTCTCACTCAATTCTGTTTCGGCAACCACAGCATCACCCTCAAACATCCATCTTGAACCATATACCCCACAACCCAAACCGGTAATCTGTTCACCAAGTAACCAGTCAAGAGGTTTGAAGACCCCTTTTGTAAATGCATTCATCTGGCCGATATGACGGCTCTCATGCAGCACCAGCTGCTCATCCCACCTTTGGGGATAGAGGTTGTTGGCAGGAGGCATTGTATATAATTCAACCCTTTTGGGCGCCCATGTCACCATTCCGTTGCTTTGGACAGAAAAGGAGTGCAGCAGAACAGGTATAGGACGCGGATCTGCCAATACACCTGCCATAACATATGGTCTGTAACTCTCCAGAAGATTTGCATAACGGAGTGCCATTGAATCAAGTCCTCTTGGATATATAACCTTATAATTACTGCTTTTAATCACATCCCATCTTACTCCCGACGGATCCTCGCCAGTCAAATAGAACTGTCCATTGGCAGATGTACAGAAGAGTATCATGAACATGATACAACCGGTTAGCGCAGCACAATAATTTTTCATCAGAAAATTGGAGATTTAAATAATAGCTCCCTCCAAATTGTTAAGTTTTTGTTTCTTAATTGTTAAAAAATGCCTTGCAAATATAACAAATGTAATCTTTATATTTCTACTTCAAATTAATGAATTATCTTTGCGGAAACATTTCATACGATGGGTATAATTTTTAACATTCTAACTCTTTTAGGCTCTTTAGGTCTCTTCCTTTATGGTATGACTCTAATGAGCGAAGCACTTCAGAAAGTAGCCGGAGACAAGTTGAGGAACATTCTGGCTGCAATGACATCCAACTCATTCAGCAGAATTATTACAGGTCTGTTCATAACTGCAGTAATACAATCATCAAGTGCCACAACCGTAATGGTAGTAAGTTTTGTAAACGCAGGTCTGCTATCATTGGTTCAATCAATTGGTGTTATAATGGGTGCCAATATAGGTACAACAATGACAGCCTGGCTAATATCACTTCTTGGATTTAAAGCGGACATATCAATACTTGCCATTCCATTGATTGCCTTTGGATTTGCATTCATGATGTTCAAATCAAACAAGAAGAAATCAATTGGAGAACTTATTATAGGTTTCTCGTTGCTGTTCTTGGGATTAAGTTTCCTTAAAGATTCAGTTCCGGATTTGCAGAACTCACCGGAGGTGTTGGCATTCCTTCAAAAATGGACAAATTTTGGATTTGGATCTACGCTGATGTTTGTCTTTATAGGAACGATACTTACTATAGTACTGCAATCATCCAGTGCCACCATGGCCCTCACATTGGTGATGTGCAACAACGGATGGATACCGTTTGAAATGGGAGCAGCAATGGTTCTTGGAGAGAATATAGGTACAACCATTACAGCCAATATAGCAGCATCGGTTGCCAATGTTTCGGCACGAAGAGCCGCTATGGCCCACTCTGTTTTTAACCTGTTTGGTGTAATCTGGGTTTTGGTTCTGTTCAAGCCATTCCTTATATTGGTTTCCAAAATTATTATGGCAATGGGTCTTGACAATCCGTTGGTTGCAGGGGCTTCATCCAACTCAACCCTCTACGCAATATCAATGGTACATACACTCTTCAACGTATGCAACGCATTGATTCTGGTATGGTTTACCAATCAGATCGCACAACTTGTCACTAAGATAATCAAAGGCAAGAAAGAGGAGGAGGTATTCCGCTTGCAGTATATTCATGGAGGTCTCCTTAATACTGCC
>JAFZFL010000213.1 GCA_017555925.1 Bacteroidales bacterium
AGTGATTAAGGAGTTGAAGGCTGCATTCCCTCATCTTCAGGTAATTGCTGGTAATATTGCAACAGGTGAGGCTGCTAAGGCATTGGCAGAGTGTGGTGTTGATGGCGTTAAAGTTGGTATTGGCCCTGGTTCTATATGTACAACACGTGTGGTAGCAGGTGTTGGTGTACCTCAGCTTACAGCGGTTATGTTGGCGGCAGATGCATTGAAAGGTACAGGAATTCCTGTAATTGCAGATGGCGGTATCCGCTATTCCGGAGATATTGTTAAGGCGTTGGCAGCAGGAGCAAGCACAATTATGGCAGGATCGTTGTTCGCAGGAGTTGAGGAGTCTCCGGGAGAAACCATTATCCTTAACGGAAGGAAGTTCAAATCATACAGAGGTATGGGTTCATTGGAGGCTATGCAACAGGGTTCTAAGGACAGATATTTCCAGGATATGGAGGAGGATATCAAGAAATTGGTACCGGAAGGCATTGTTGCTCAAGTTCCATACAAAGGTACTCTTGCTGAGGTTGTGTATCAACTTATTGGAGGTATCAGAGCTGGTATGGGTTATTGCGGAGCGGCAACAATTGAGAAGTTGCGTGAGGCAAAATTTGTTAGAATCACAAATGCCGGCTTGTTGGAGAACCACCCTCATGATGTGACAATTACACGTGAGGCTCCAAACTATAGCAGATAATATCATATAATGGCGAAACCGTTTTTATTAATAACCGCATTGCTTTTATCTTGTTCCTGCACCTTTTTTTATAATGTATCTATGGGTGATAAAGTGGTACAGATAGGTAATGCGGTGTTATATAAAAGCGACCTTGATAAAGTAATGCCGAGAAATGCTTCGGCTGAGGATAGTGTGGCATTCGTGGAGCAATTTATAGACTCTTGGGCTTTAAGACAGTTGCTGGTATTGAAGGCCGAGGAGCAGTTGCCAAAAAATGAAAAGGATGTGACATCCCTGTTGGAAGAGTACAGAACCCAATTGCTCGTTTTCAGATATGAGAATATGTATGTGGAGCAACGGTTGGACACTCTTATAGATGAATCTGAAAAGAGAGATTATTATAATCTTTACAAGGAGTCGTTTATTACTGAGAATGGGTTGTTTAGAGGGCGTTTCATTAAGATGCACAACAGCTCTCCATCTTTACAGATTGTAAAAAAGCTTTCTGCTAAAGGTGATGCGGAAAGTGTGGAGGAATTGGACAAATTGGCCTATAATACTGCATATAAGTATGACGATTATGGAAATAATTGGGTGGATTTGTCAATAGTGGCACGAGATATGGATGTGGACATTACCCAATTGTGGGAGAAACTTGCCAAATTGCACTCCAATTCAAAGGGGGCAATTGAGTCAAAAGATAGTGTAAGTTCAAACTTTCTGCAGGTTATTGAATATATCGCACCCGGCAATCACTCCCCTTTTGAGTACAATGCAGACAAAATAGGTGATATTATATTGAGCAAGCGCAAACAGGATCTCCTTACTCAGTTGCATAAGGATATATTGAATGATGCATTTGCCGGTAACAAAATAAAAATAACTGACGATGAAGAGAATAATTAGGATTTTTCCATTTATAGCATTATTTTTTCTAAGCTATACACTTCCTGCGCAAACATATAAAGGTGGAGTTATTGACAAGACTATAGCTTTGGTAGGTAACGACATCATTACAATCTCCCAATTGGAGACAGAGGTGCAGATGATGATGGCGCAAGGTATTGTATCTGATGGAAATTTGAGATGCGAGATACTTGAAAATCTGCTTATCCAAAAACTTTTTCTAACTCAGGCAAGATTGGATAGCCTCGTTGTAAATCTGGATCAGGTGGAGATGTCTTTGAATGACAGAGTCAATGAGATGATTATGACAATGGGCGGCGAGGCAGAGATTGAAAAATACTTCAAAAAGCCTATGCACAAGCTTAAAAGTGAGTTGAGGGATATTTTTCATGAACAGAGTCTTACACAACAGATGCAACAAAAGGTGATGAGTTCTGCGCCTGAAATGACCCCTTCTGAAATAGAAAAATTCTACAAAAAGACAGACAAAGACAGTTTGCCTATAATATCTACCCAGTACAAGTTGAGTCAGATAGTATTATATCCATCTAAAGAGGCTGCAACACTTGCTGTTAAAGAGAAACTGCTGGAGTTGAGAAACCGTATCATCAATGGCGAAAAGTTCTCAACCCTTGCAACCATATACTCTCAGGATGCAGCGGCTACAAGAGGTGGAGAGTTGGGAATGGCTCCAAAGAGTCTCTATTGGGCTGCCTTTTCAGATGCAGCTATGGCACTGAAACCGGGACAAATTTCCCAAATAGTTGAAACTCCCGACGGATTCCACATCATACAGATGATAGAAAAGAAGGGAGATATGTTCAATGCACGTCATATAATCATAAAGCCTACATATACGAGTGCCGATAAAAACAAGGCTTTCAAAACATTGGATAGCCTGAAGAGAAAAATTGAAGCAGACAGTCTCACATTTTCACTTGCGGCCAGAGCTTATTCCCAAGATATAAAGTCTGCAATCAACGGTGGTTATATGGTTGATGAGAATACCGGTTCAACATATTTTGAAAAAGACCAGTTGAAACCAGCAGATTACTACATGTTGAAAGATCTTGAACCCGGACAGATTTCTGAGCCGTTCGAGTCATTGGACAATGAGGGTAGAACAGGTAATACAATTTACAAAATAATAAAATTGGAGGAGATCATTCCATCGCATACTGCAAATTTGAAGCAGGATTTCATGATTGTTCAGAATATTGCAAACAATAGCAAGCAGATGCAGGCTATTGACAAATTCATTAAAGAAAAACAAGCTACAACCCTTATAATTGTGGATGAGATGTACCACAAATGTAATTTTGATAAGGGAGGATGGATAAAGTAGTATGAATTTCAGACAAATTTTGCCGTTCCTGTTTGTATTACTGGTTCTCTCGCCCCTTTCACTCTATTCACAAGAGAGGAGAGAGCCGCAGGATTCGCTTGTGCGTCTGGTTGAGGCGCGTAGTGCTAATATAGAAGAGATAAACGGGGTGTCATACCGAAAGGTTATTGGCAATGCCCGTTTTTTGCACAATAATACATATCTGTTGTGCGATACGGCATATTGGAATGTAAATGAAAATGTTATCAAGGCCATTGGCAATGTTCAGGTAATACAGGAAAATACATTTCTCACCAGCGATAAAATAGATTACATTATTGATGAAAATCTTGCCAAGTTCAGGGGAACACTTGTTGAGCTGTATGATAAGGAGGGCAATGTGTTGCGCACCAACTATTTGGACTACAACACAAGAGACAGTATAGGCACATTCTTCAATGGCGGAGTAATGAGGGGCAGTGCCGGAAACATCATTGAGAGTAATGAGGGATGGTATTTTGCCTATGAGAAACTCTTTTCCTTTGAAGATAATGTGCAGATGTTTACAGATTCTGTCTTTATAAAGACCAATAAACTTGAATATAGCACAGTAGACAATAAGGCATTTTTTGGTAAAGGGACAACTGCGTGGCAGGAGGATAATATGCTTACCACAAATAATGGTGAGTTTGACAGACAAAATAATATCTTTCACTTCAAGAAGGATAGCTATATTCTTACAAAAAAACAGGAACTGTGGGCCGATACACTCTTCTATTTCAGGAATACTGGAAATGCAGATTTGTATGGGAACATACAAATTCTGGATACGGAGCAATCTGCCTATGCCTTTGCCGACAGAGCCACTTTTTCACAAACCCCGTTTGAGGTAACTCTTACCAAAGAGCCTTCGGTTGCTATGTATGGAGTTGAGAATGGAGTTAGAGACACTCTCTTTCTGGCAGCCGACACTCTGAAATATTATCATATAAGATTTTGTGATATTGACTCATCTGTTGTGGAACAGGCAAAGTCGCGTGTAGAACTGTCCAATACCGATCCGATGATTGCAATAGAGTCTGAAAGTCAGCAAAAAAGGGTTGATAAAAAGCAGTTCAGCAACTTCATTACGCCTAAGAAGAATAGGACGGATTCTTTAGAAACGTCATCAGATCTGTCGGGAATAACTTCTGATTCCTTGGTGGTATTAAAGGATTCTTTGGTGGCGGGGGCTGACTCTTTGAGTTTGGGAAGAGACTCGCTTGAGATCAAACAGCTCGATACCACTGCTGTGGCCTTTATAGATGCGTGGCATAATGTTAAGGTTTTCAGAAATGATTTGCAGGCTTTATGCGATTCTCTTGTCTATACAGGTCTTGATTCTATGGCAAGGATGTATGTAAATCCTGTAATGTGGAGTGAGTTGCGGCATCAGTTTACTTCAGATAGTATGCAGCTGATAATTAAAAACAATACACTCTCTAAAGCAAATCTTCTCTCAAATGCTTTTATAGCGTCGCAAGAGGATACTTTGCACTATAATCAGATAAAGGGAACCGAAATGGTTGCTTACTTTAGGGATAGTGATTTATACAGATTTGATGCTTTGGGTGGTGCTTCTATGATATTTTATCTGAGGGAGGACAGCCTTGTTACCATGATGAATCAAAAGGAGGGCAAAATCATATCTGCGAGGTTGAAAAACAGAGAAATAGAACGAATAAAGTATATAGAGTCTTTAAAGAATGATGCATATCCTGTATTTAATCTTCCAATAGAAAATCAAAGATTGAAAGGTTTCAATTGGAGGGGAGATGAGCGCCCGTCAAACAGATTTGAAATTGTTGACAGAAGTATCAGGAAGTCAAAAAAGGAGACGATCAAAAGAAGAAGATTCCCGAATTTTCCGCACTCTGCAACATATTTCCCTCAGGAAAGGGAGGCTATTTTGGCATATAAACATAAATCCGATTCTCTAAGACTGGCCAAAGAATTGGCCAAGATGCAGATGCCGGATTCAGTTATGACTGATTCGGTAACTGTAGAACCGGTTGTAAAAGACTCTTTAGTGTTTGAGCAGTTGAATGATTCTATATCAATAGTGAAAGATTCTCTTGTCAAACACGATATTATTGAGGAGAGCGCAGTTGTAGAGGCGGAGATCATAAGTGCAAATGATGTTAGAACTGCGAAGGAGATACGTAAGGCTGAAAGGCTGAAACGCAAAAATGAGAGAAAGGCCAAAAGGCTTGCGAGAAAAGAGCAACGTACGCTCAAGCGGGAACAGCGCAAGATAAAAAGGCATATATAATAAAGAATCATTTGGGTATCTGATTAGTATTGAAAATACTGCAGATACCCAAAATTATTTTTGTCATTCATATTATTTTGATTAAATTTGATTAAATTTTATCTATCTCTATGCAAGAGATGGAACTTGTAGTAAAATCTAGTCTATAAACACTAACAAAAAACTTATTATTTAACTAATCTAAAGATCTATGAAGAAAGCTATTTTGCTTGCGCTTTGTGCCCTTTGGTCTGGCATTATATTCGCGCAAAACACAGTGACCGGTACGGTTACTGCTTCAGATGACGGAAGTCCTATACCGTTCGCAAATGTACAGGTAGAGGGTACAACTAATCTAGTATTTACCGACGATAATGGTAAATATAAAATAGATGTTCCAGCAGATGGAAATCTAATCGTTTCATTCATGGGTTACAAAACCCAAAAAGTTGCCGTAAACGGCAAATCAGTAATTAATATTGTTCTTCAACTTGATGCACAGATGTTGGAGGAGACAATCGTGGTTGCTTACGGTACTGCTAAGAAAGGTACTTATACAGGTGCGGCTTCAGTATTGAAAGCAGATGCTATCCAGGATGTTCCAACAACCTCTTTTGAGAATGCGCTAAACGGTAAAGTTGCCGGTTTGCAAATCAGTTCTACATCAGGTCAGGCAGGTTCTACAAACCAGATCCGTATTCGTGGTATCGGTTCAATGAATGCTTCAAACGAGCCTTTGTACGTTATTGACGGTGTTCCAGTAAACTCTGGTAATACTGGTCAGATGAGCGATTATACTTGCGCTACCAATAACGTTATGAATACATTGAACCCAAGTGATATTGAGAGTTTGACAGTGTTGAAAGATGCTGCGGCTTCTGCACTTTACGGTTCACGTGCTGCAAATGGTGTTATCATGATTACCACTAAGAAAGGTAAGATGGGTAAACCAACTGTAACTTTCAAAGCTTCTGTAGCTTTCTCGCCTGATTGGGCAACAAACCAATGGGAGCCAGCAAGTGCACAACAGAATGCTGAGATGCTATATGAGATTCACTATGACAGACGTCCTATAGGTAAATATACTGAGGAGCAAGCAAATGCATTTGCACTTCAACAGTTGAACAACCGTTTTGGCAAACATGGTTATGTATTCACTTCTGAAGGTGTAGGCCGTTATGCAAATATCATCATCAAAGGTCAAACCGACGGTATTGAGAACAGAGAGGGCAAATATTTTGATTGGGAGGATGCATACTTCAGAACATCTGTATTCCAAACTTATGACTTGTCTGTAAGTGGTGGTACTGAAAGCACTACATACTACTCTTCATTTGCATATACTTCAGATAAAGGTAGAGTTATTGCAAATGAGTTCTCTCGTTTGACAGGTAGAGTAAATGTAAGCCAAAAAATTGGCAAACACGTAGAATTTGCTACTAATGTAAGTATTGCACATACAGAGCAATCTGGTTACAACGATACTGTTAATGAGAACAAGAACTACTATCAGCAATATCTTAACTTGAACCACGGTTTCTACTGGCCTACTGATTATAAGACAGGTGAGCCTTGGACAGCTAAATATGGTAGTGCAAGTTACAATATGGTTTATTATGAAAAAGAGCAGGAGAACTTGTCTCAAAACTTGAGAGTAAACGCACAGGAGACTTTGACAGTTCATATTATTGACGGTTTGGATTTCAGAACTCTATTCTCTTTTGATGATACTGAAACTAAAGACCACGTTTACTACAGCCGTAACCACTTCTCTGGTATCAGTGATAAAGGTGTTGTTAACGAGATCAGCACAAACTACCGTTCTATCCTTTCTTCTACAACATTGAATTTCAACAAAACTTTCAAAGACAAACATACAGTTGGTGTATTGGTTGGTTTTGAGGCAGAGGATAAAAATACCAAGTTCCAAAGAGCTACCGGTAAAAACTTGCCTTCAAGTTCACTTCATACTGTAGCAACAGCTGCTGATTATGATGCTAACGGATACAGCTGGGGTAACTCAATGGTATCTATCCTTTCTAAAGCTGAGTATAACTATGATGGAAGATATTACATTTCAGGTTCATACAGACGTGATGGTTCATCTAAATTGAGCGAGGCTTCTCGTTGGGGTAACTTCTGGTCAGTAGCAGGTTCTTGGAAAATCAACAATGAGGCATTTATGAGTGATGTTGACTGGATCAGCAACTTGAGACTAAGAGCATCATATGGTGTGAATGGTACACTTCCTTCAGATAACTATGGATGGAGAGCTTTGGCAGGATATGGTTATCCTTATCAGACAACTCCTGGTGGTGCATTGACAAATACAGCCAATTCAAACCTATCTTGGGAGACATCTTACACATCTAACGTAGCTGTTGAGTTCGGTTTCTGGGATCAGAGATTGTATGGTACAGTTGAGTACTTCAACAGAGATTCTAAAGACTTGTTGCAAGACGTTCCAATTTCAACAATTACCGGTTTCTCTTCTACACTACAGAACGTGGGTGAGATCAATAACCATGGTGTTGAGGTTGAGATTGGTGGTGATATCATCAGAAAGAAAGATCTTACTTGGGATGCTTCCATTACAGCTTCGTTCATAGATTCTAAAGTTACCAAACTTTATGGTGGACAAGATATTATTTGGAGTGACCCTACAGGTGGTGACGGTCGTGTTGACTTCATTTACAGAGAAGGTGAGTCTACTTTGGCATACTACGGTTATGAGTGGGCTGGTGTAAATCCTGAAAATGGTTTGAACCTTGCTTATGTAAACGGAACTCCAGAGGAAGAGGCAGAGTTGGTTAACAAAGGTGTTGCTTTCATGTATAAGGGCAGAGCTGTTGTTGAGGACAATGACTATAAGAACTATGCTAATAGAAAAATCTTAGGCGACGCTAACCCTGCAGTATATGGTGGTATCAATACAAACTTGAATTGGAAAGGAATCAACTTGGGCTTGAACTTCACTTACAGATTGGGCTCAACAATATATGATGCACTTTCACAACATCTTGATGATGACGGTTGGGCTTATGAGCGTGTTCGTTCAGTACAAATTTATGAGAACAGATGGAAAGAGGTAGGTCAGATTACAGACCAGCCAAAATTGTTGGGAACTGACCCTACATTAGGTAGAAATGAGACTTCAACCCGTCGTATGAAAAATGGTGATTATTTGAGACTAAAAACTATAACATTGGGATATACTTTCCCTAAAGCATTGGTAAGCAAAATTGGATTAGGTTCTGCAAGAATTTACTTCAACGGACAAAATCTTCTTACATTCCAAAGCTACAAATTGTTGGAGCCAGAGGTGAATGCTTATGGAACAAGAGGTTGGGAGACTCCAATCGCCAAGACTTATACATTTGGTTTAGACATTTCTTTCTAATTTAAAATTATATAGACAATGAAA
>JAFZFL010000214.1 GCA_017555925.1 Bacteroidales bacterium
ATAGTTGTAAGGTTACCGTCAATGATAGCAGAGTATGCGTTGCTGTAACCATCCTTAATAGCTGTTCTAAGCTGTTTGCCGGCTCTCAACTCCTCTTTAACGCGCTCGTATATAATAACGTTTGCATCTACTGCCATACCCATTGTCAATACAAGACCTGCAATACCAGGCAATGTAAGAACTGCACCGAATGAAGCAAGAGCTCCAAACAAGAACAATGCGTTGCATAGTAGGGCAATGTTAGCTACAATACCTGCACCGTTATAGAATAGAATCATATAAAGAAGTACAAGGCAGAATGCAAGGATGAATGAGATGAAACCTGCATTGATAGACTCGCTACCAAGGCTTGGTCCTACAACTTGCTCTTGAATGATTGTTGCAGGAGCAGGAAGTTTACCTGATTTCAATACATTGGCCAAGTCTTCAGCCTCAGTAATTGTAAAGTTACCTGTAATTTGTGAGCGTCCACCGGTAATCTCTGACTGTACTGTAGGGAAAGAGTAAACCATACCGTCCAATACAATTGCAATCTGTTTCTGGAGATTGTCAGCAGTAAGTCTTGCCCAGATACGGCTACCCTCAGCGTTCATAACCATATCAACTTGAGGTGCACCACCTGTATTGCCGTATGCAACAGATGCATCGCTTACCATACCTCCATCAAGTGGAGCTTTACCGTCACGGGTATTAGCTTTGATTGCTACCAACTCATACAATACACCAGATGGGTCATACTGGCTTGGCTGAACAGTCCACATAGCTCTAAGCTCACCAGGAAGAAGAGCTTGGATTTGTGGCATATTCAAATATGTATTGATAAGTGCTGTATCTTTGTAATGAGCTCTACCGATGCAAGCGCCAGGAGCCAATTGTCCGTTGTAAACGCTTGGGTTAAGAACTGCAAACAATGGGTTCTGTTTTGCCCATGCAACTGCGTCAGCAGAAAGGCTGTCATTAGCCATAAGCTCGCTTATAGCATCTTTTGCAGTTGAGTCTGCCTCTGCAACCTCCTCTGCATCTACTGCAAGAATATCTTTAAGAGCAGCATTTGCATCTGCCAAGAACGGATAAATCTCTGAATTGTCAAATGTAGGCCAGAACTCCAATGATGCTGTACCTTGAAGCAGTTTTCTAACACGCTCAGGCTCTTTAACACCTGGAAGCTCTACAAGAATTCTACCTGAATTGCCCAATTTCTGGATATTTGGCTGTGTAACACCAAAACGGTCAATACGGTTTCTCAATACGTTGAAAGAGTTTGCGATTGCACTTTCAGCCTCTGCGCGGATAACTTTGATAACCTCGTCATTGCTTGTTTCAGGGTTAATTTTGTCGCGCATCTCGTATGTGCCAAATACACTTGCCATTCTCTTGGCAGGAGCAACCTCTTCCCAGCTTTGTGCAAACAATGTAATGAAATCTTCACGGGAGTTAGCCTCTTTCTGTTGTGCAAGAGCCAAAGCCTGTACAAACTCCGGAGACTCATTGCCGTCGGCCAAAGCTTTGATAAGGTCTTTTACCTGAACCTGAAGCATAACGTTCATACCGCCCTTAAGGTCAAGACCCAAGTTAATCTCTTTTGATTTTACATCTTTGTAAGTGTATCCCAAAAATACTTTCTCAGAAGAGATGGAATCAATGTAAAATCTGTTTTTCTCTTTAGCAATGGAGTCAAGATAAAAAGCTTTATCAACCTCTGCTACTTTTGCGAATTGGGCACTCTGCTTAACTGCTTCAACAGCAGCCTCTGCATACTTCTCTGCCTTCTTCTCCTGATGCGATGTAGCCCATGTAAACGATAATTGGTAAACGCAGGCCAACGCTACTAGAATTGCCACAAATTTAATGGCGCCTTTACTTTGCATGTGTTATATAGTTTTTATGATTTATAATTCAAGTCAAGCCAAAGCATAACTCTGATAAATTTAAAACAAGGTGCAAATGTACAATTTTTTCCTAATATATAAAGTATTTCATATCTTTGTTGTTACATTTTTGCATAAAATCATAAAAAAGATATGAGATTTTTTACTATTTTTTCTCTGTTTCTTTCAGTTGGTGTTGTTTCTTTCGGACAGGTTTTGGCCCAAAATGAGAAAAAAGCTGAACTTCTTCATAATGAGTATAAGTTTGAACAAGCTGTCGGGATATATAACAAGGTGTTGGAGCAGACTTCCGATTCTCTCAAACGGATAGTGTTGGAGGGTAAGATAATACAAAGTGAAAATGGTAACAGCCTTCTTGATTTTGTCTTTGAGCCGGTGGTAGTTGCGCGGGAGACCTTTGCAAGAAAGGATTTTTTTCTGCGTTATCCCGGTTTTGCCGATAGTGTGTGGACTCTTTTGCCCGAGGCACTTTCGCCCCATGCCAAGCAGGGTGAGTTTCCTGTGATTCAATTTCCCGAGGGGTGCAGAAAGTTATATTTCAGTGCCCCTGACAACAGCGGGTCGTGGAATATATACTATACAGCAAAGTTGAATGACACTTTATGGAGCACTCCGTCGATTCTTAATGAGAATGTTACCTCTATTGGGAATGAGCTCTTTCCGGTTTTGAGCGCAGATGGGAAATCTCTCTATTTTTCGTCAAATGGCCATTATGGGGTTGGTGGTTATGATCTGTATGTAAGTGAGTGGGACGATGAGAGTCAGGATTGGGGCGTGCCTCAGAATATGGGCTTCCCTTACTCGTCGCCGGCAGATGATCTGCTGTTCTATAATACTCCCGACGGATTATATTCTTTATTTGCATCAAATAGAAATTGCTCGGCTGACTCATTGGTCATATATGTAATTGAATTTGAGAATATGCCTTTAAAAAGGCCGGTGACATCGGAGGAGGCTGCAAAGATTGCCCTTTTGCCTCTTAAAGGAGGTGCAGCACAAGGCAGTGAGCAGAATGATGTTGCAGATATGACTGAGCTGGCAAGTGGTAACAATAACCAATATGCTGCTGCTGTTGCCAAGGTGAGAGGCTTGCAGGAGAGGGTTAAGGAGGCTGTTGCAAAGGAGAGAGCCAGCAGGGAGCTCTATAACACTCTGAAAAATCAGGACGATTTGAAGGCTTTGGAGAGGACTATTGCCCAGCAGGAAGTGGCAACTCTTGCACTTCAGAATGAGGTTAACCAGGCTGTGAGAGAGCTTCAGGCTATTGAGCTGGAGTTTTTGTCAAAAGGAATCTTCATTCCCCAATTGGATTTGGACAGTGCTGTGGAGGATAGTAATGATGCAAAGGGGGGATCAAAAAATAAATTTGTTTTTGCGCTCAATAAATTGGGAAAGACTCCTGTTATGAGCGTTGAGGTTCCCGAGCCTGAGATAGACCTTTCGTTCAGGATTCTTGATACGGCACAATTGGTTGATATGTCGGAGTTCCCACAAGGTCTGGTATATCAGATACAGCTTTTTACCTTAAGCAAGAAGGCTACAATAAAATCACTTAAGGGACTCAGCCCTGTATTTGAAAGAAAGAGTTCAAATGGCAAGTATACATATTCAGCAGGTATATTTGACAACTATAAGGCGGCTATGTCCAATCTTAATAAGGTGCGCAAGAAAGGCTTCTCTTCTGCTGCGGTTACTGCTTATAATAATGGAAAATCAATGAATGTCACCAAAGCAAGGGCGTTGGAGATGGAGTTGGCCGAATCAGCTGCTTACCAGGTGGTTATAGCCGGCTATTCCGGAACTTTGCCGCAGGAGGTCCTTACTGTAATACGTAC
This sequence comes from Bacteroidales bacterium, assembly GCA_017555925.1. The sequence goes on from JAFZFL010000214.1 coordinate 3,725, forward strand.
AACTACAGAGAAGGATATTGCAAAAACAACAGAGGGCGGACAGACCATATATGTAATAGGTCCGTTTGGCAAAGTTGATGAGGCAAATATGTTGGCAACAGCACTTAAGGCTGTGTCGGACAAATCGGTAAACGTAAAGAAGGTAGAATAATCTTAAAAATAAGTTTTGTACTTCAAGAAAAAATGCATACATTTGCAGTCCCAATGAAAGTTTGTGCAAACAAATCCATGATTTGAGGGGATCAGGTGAGATGGGTGAGTGGCTGAAACCACCAGTTTGCTAAACTGACGTACGGGTAACCGTACCGCGGGTTCGAATCCCGCTCTCACCGCAAAAAGCGTCGTAAGTCAGATGTTATCAACTGCTTACGACGCTTTTTCTTTTGTCTATATTGCCCTTTATCGGGTGTGCCCATTTATCGGAGCAATTGAAAAAATAGGTGGAGCTGGAAAATTACGCATAAATTTTAGCCAGCCTGAAAAAGAAGAATTTCAAGTCCCTTACACCATGTAAAGCAGTTCTGAATTTTTTGATTTTAGCATTAAAAGATTCAGCAGATGC
>JAFZFL010000215.1 GCA_017555925.1 Bacteroidales bacterium
ACCTCAAGTGGCAACTTTTGAGATCCAGGACAAAGTATATGTCTATAAAGTGGTTGATGGCTGTGCGAAATCAACCCTTGTAACAGTGGCAAGGATAGATGACAGCAGGAGCTATATGGTTCTTTCTGGTTTGCAGATGGGAGAAATCATAGTTGCAGACGGGGCGGGACTTGTACGTGAGGGTACAAGGGTGGCTGCTCAAGATGAGCCTGCACAGGCGGATAAATCGGTTGAAAATGAATAATGGGAGATTGAGCGTATGAATTTAAGACATTTCATTGAGCGTCCCATCCTCTCTTCGGTAATCTCCATCTGTATAGTGGTGGTGGGATTGATTTCGTTGGTTACGCTGCCAATTGAGCGTTTTCCTGATATTGCACCTCCAACAATTGTTGTAAGCACAACATACATTGGAGCGAGTGCAGAGACAATTCAAAAAAGTGTGATTGCGCCACTTGAAGAGGCAATCAATGGCGTTGAAAACATGACATATATGACCTCTTCTGCAACAAATGCCGGAACAGCCAGTGTGAATATCTATTTCAGACAGGGGACAGATCCCGATATGGCTGCCGTAAATGTGCAGAACAGAGTCTCCAAGGCAATGGGCAAGTTGCCTGCAGAGGTTACACAGATTGGTGTGACTACTGCAAAACGCCAGACAAGTATGCTTCAGGTGTTTACTCTTTATAGTCCGGATGACAGCTATGATATGAATTTCATAAGCAACTATATGGATATAAACATCAAGCCGGGCGTGTTGCGCGTGACCGGTGTGGGAGAGTTGAATATCCTGTCGGGAATGTACAGTATAAGAATATGGATGAAGCCCGATATTATGGCGCAATATGGGTTGAGTCCTTCTGATATTTCGGCAGCATTGGCAGAGCAGAATATTGAGGCTGCAACGGGCTCTTTTGGCGAAGATGCCAATGAGGCTTTCAAATATACTATGAAGTACAAGGGTCGTATGGTTACTCCGGAGGAGTTTGGAGATATTGTTTTGCGCTCTATGGATAATGGCTCTGTATTGAGACTTAAAGATGTGGCCAATATTGAGTTGGGACAGGAGGCTTACAGTTTTTTGAGCCGGACAGATGGCCATCCAGGTGTGACTTGTATGGTTTACCAGACTCCGGGATCAAATGCTACGGAGGTCAACAATGGTATCAATGCCTTTTTGGAAGAGTGTAAAAGGGATATGCCGGAGGGATTGGAACTGACCCAGCTTATGAGTGCCAACGATTTTCTTGAGGCTTCAATGCATGAAGTGTTGAAGACGCTTTATGAGGCTATCATTCTGGTTATACTCATAGTGTTTGTCTTTTTGCAGGATCTTAGATCTACACTTATTCCTATGGTGGGTATTCTTGTATCGTTGATTGGTACATTTGCCTTTATGGCTATTGCCGGATTCAGCCTTAACCTGATTACGCTCTTCGCTCTGGTTCTGGTGATTGGTACGGTGGTGGATGATGCCATAGTGGTGGTGGAGGCTGTGGAGGCCAAATTGGAGGAGGGGTACAAATCCTCTCTTCAGGCAAGTGTGGATGCAATGAGAGATATAGGCTCTGCAGTAATCTCATCATCTTTGGTATTTATGGCGGTCTTTATCCCCGTTTCTTTCATGACGGGAACAACTGGAGTATTCTATAAGCAGTTTGGTCTTACTATGGCTGTAGCGGTGGGTCTTTCGGTTATTAATGCATTAACCTTGAGCCCTGCATTATGTGCGTTGTTGTTGCGTCCGCACGATGATAACCATGAAGATGGAAAGAGATCATTTACACAGCGTTTCAGGGTTGGATTCAATAAGGTGTTTGACAAGCTTATAGAGAAATATCAGAATGGAGTGCGTTTCTTTATACGTAACAAATGGTTGTCGTGGGGGCTTATGTTGGGCTCTTGTGTGGTGTTTGTCTATCTTATATCTACAACAAAGAGCAGTCTTGTGCCTGAAGAGGATCAGGGTGTGTTGTTTGTAAGTGTTACTACTGCTCCAGGAAGTTCGCTTCAGACAACTTCGGAGGTTATGAATGAGATAGAGGAGCTTATCAGTGACATACCCGGTATTGAGATGAGTGGTAATATCTCAGGTTATGGTTTGCAATCTGGCCAGGGTGCAAATAATGGAACTCTCATTGTAAAGCTTTCGCACTGGGATAATAGGGCTGAGGATGCTTTAAGTGCAAATGGTGTAATAAAACAGATATATGCCAGAACCTCGGGTGTAAAGGATGCTACCATCTTTGCAATGTCTCCAGGTATGATTCCGGGATACGGATTGGGCAATGCGTTGGATCTCTCTTTACAGGATAGAAGTGGAGGAGATGTTACTGAGTTCTTTAAAGTTGCCCAAAGCTATATGGCGGCTTTAAGGGAACATCCGTCTGTAGGTCAGGTCTATACAACATTTGATGTGCGTTACCCGCAATGGCTTGTAGAGGTAGATGCGGCCAAATGCAAAAGGGCGGGTGTTTCACCTTCTGTGGTATTGAGTACTTTAGGTGCTTATTATGGCGGACAGTATGTTTCAAACTTCAACAGATTCTCAAAGGTATATCGTGTTATGCTGCAGGCGTCTCCGGAGTATAGGACAAATGAGTCTACGCTTGACAATATATTTGTGAAAGTTGGTTCAAACATGGCGCCGTTGGGACAATTTGTGAAGATTACACGAGTTTATGGCGCAGAGGGTTTGAACCGCTTCAATATGTTCAACTCAATTTCTGTAAGTGTTACACCTGCTGCCGGTTATAGTACAGGAGAGGCTATTGCAGCTGTAAGGGCTGAGGCAGAAAGGAGTTTGCCAAGGGGATTCAGCTATGAGTTTGGAGGTATTACAAGAGAGGAGAGCGAGCAGTCAAATGCTGCAATGATTGTTATATTGGGAATTTGTATGCTTATGATATTCCTTATTCTCAGCGGATTGTATGAGAGTTTCATTTTGCCGTTCGCAGTTCTTTTGAGCGTGCCTTGCGGTCTTATGGGCAGTTTTATTTTTGTAAGGATATTTGGTCTTGAGAATAATATTTATATGCAGATTGGTCTGATTATGCTTATAGGTCTGTTGTCAAAGACAGCAATCCTTATGACCGAGTTCGCTGCAGAACGCAGGCGTCAGGGGTTGTCTCTTGAGGCAGCTGCTCTTGAGGCAGCAAAGGCCCGTTTGCGTCCTATTCTTATGACTGTACTTGCAATGGCATTTGGTATGCTGCCGCTGATGCTCTCATACGGTGTGGGTGCCAATGGAAATAGGGCTTTGAGTACTGGAACAGTTGGTGGCCTGCTGATAGGAACTGTAGGTCTGCTGTTTACTGTACCTGTTTTCTTTATCTTCTTCCAGCATTTGCAGGAGAGGGTAAAACCTATTCCGGGAGTTACCAATAGGAGTGATGATGGAGAGCCTGCTGTTACTAACTTAAAATAAAGGGAGAAGGTTATGAAAAAGATATATTTTTTGGTGTTGGCCCTTACAGGGGGAGTGCTTGTCTCTTCATGTGGCATTTATAACAGGTATGATGCTAAAGAGGAGGTGAGGAGTGATTTGTATGGCGAGGGTGCAGCAGTTGGTCAAAGTGGTGAAAGCCTGGCAATGTTGGATTGGCGTGAACTCTTTACTGACAAACAGTTGCAGCAACTTATTGACACTGCTCTCGTGAAAAATGCAGATTTGCGCAAGGCCAAACTGCAGGTAGAAGCGGCAGAGGCTATGGTAAAGTCTGCAAGATTGTCTTATCTCCCGTCGTTTGCACTTGCTCCTCAGGGAACATTTACCTATACAGAGGTGAATTCTGCTACTGCAACTACATATAACCTGCCGCTATCTGCATCTTGGGAGATAGATATTTTCGGGAAAAATACAAATCAGAAGCGCAGCGCAGTTATGGCATTGGAGCAGAGCAAGGAGTATGCACAAGCTGTAAGATGCAGGGTAATTGCATCAGTAGCCAACCTTTACTATACTTTGGTAACTTTAGATGAGCAGCTTGCAATCTCCTTGCAGAGTGCGGAGTATTGGGAGAAGAGTCTTGCCATAACAAAGGATATTATGGAGGCTGGCCTTACTACAGATGTTGCAGTGGCTCAGACGGAAGCCGCCCTATATTCTGTAAGGAGTTCTGTAGAGGATTTGAAGCAGCAGATAAAACTTACAGAGAATGCCTTCTCTCTATTGCTTTTTGATGTACCCGGTTCTATTGGAAGAGGAAGCAGTGGAATGGAGGATTCTCCGGAGTTGTTGAAAATAGGTCTTCCTGTTGAACTCTTGTCTAACAGGCCCGATGTGAGGATGGCTGAAGCTGCATTTGCCAAGGCTTTTTATCAGACAAATGCGGCACGTTCTGCATTCTATCCGTCAATAATATTGAGCGGTAGTGCAGGATGGACAAATCAGGTGGGTGATGTGATAGTCAATCCTGCCAAGTTTGTGTTGAATGCTCTTGGCTCTTTGACCCAGCCTCTCTTTTCGCAAGGAAAGATTGCTGCCCAGTATAAGGCTTCAAAAGCAGCTCAGGAGCAGGCCCTGATAGATTTTGAGTATTCATTGCTGAATGCCGGAAAAGAGGTGAATGATGCTCTGTCGGGATATCAGACAGCTGAAGCGAAATCTATTGAACTTCAAGAGCAAGTGAAATCATTAAATAGGGCAGTTGAGAGTACATCTTTAATGGTTGATTACGGGCATTTGACTTATTTAGAGGTTATTACAGCGCAGCAGTCTTATTTGGCAGCAAGGTTGAATGAGGCGGCAAACAGACTGGTTAAGGCTCAGAGTGTAATTTCGTTGTATAATGCTTTAGGTGGCGGCAGGTAAGAATTTCCATTTTGATATGTAAAAAAAAATTATTAGCTTTGCCGCGTTTAATTTGGATATATAGTATTACTAAAATTTATAACTTATTAATTAATTAATTTTTACAATCATGGCAGATATTACTTCAAAAGTTAAAGAGATCATCGTTGACAAACTAGGCGTTGATGCAGCTGAGGTTACTCCTGAGGCAAGTTTCACTAAAGATTTGGGAGCAGATTCTCTAGATACAGTTGAGCTAATCATGGAGTTTGAGAAAGCATTCGAAATCACTATTCCAGATGAGGCTGCTGAGAAGATCGCTACTGTAGGCGATGCTATTTCTTATATTGAGGCTAACCAGAAATAATTATCTATAAGTAGAATGGAATTAAAAAGAGTTGTTATAACAGGATTAGGTACTATTAATCCGTTGGGAAACAGTGTTGAGGAGTATTTTAAAAACCTTAATGACGGTGTTAGCGGAGCAGGCCTGATTACCAGATTTGACGCATCCCTTTTTAAGACTAAGTTTGCTTGTGAGGTAAAGGATTTTGATCCTGCAAAATATGGCATTGACCGTAAGGAAGCCAGAAAATTGGACAGATTCTGTCAGTACGCTGTGGTGGCTGCAGATCAGGCAATTGCAGATTCAGGACTTAATCTTGATACAGTTAACAAAGATAGGGTTGGTGTTATTATTGGTTCCGGTATTGGTGGAATTGAGACACTTACTCAAGAAATAATGGGTTATTGTGAGGGTAATAACGTGCCTCGCTTTAACCCATTTTTAATTCCTAAAATGATTCCTGATATGGCTGCTGGTTATATCTCTATAAAATATGGTTTTATGGGGCCTAATTATGCAACTGTATCTGCTTGTGCATCATCGTCTCATGCAATGTGCAATGCTTTCGATTCAATCAGATTGGGTAAAGCGGATGTAATAGTTACAGGAGGTGCTGAGGCAGGAATCACTATTCCAAGTTTGGGAGGGTTCAATTCTGCACAAGCCCTTTCAACTAATAATGAGGAGTACCAGACTGCAAGCAGACCATTTGACAAAAACCGTGACGGATTTGTAATGGGCGAAGGTGCAGGTATCCTTGTTTTTGAAGAGTACGAACATGCTGTTGCCCGTGGTGCAAAAATTTACGCGGAGGTAGCCGGTTCTGGCGAAACAGCAGATGCTCATCATATTACAGCACCTCATCCGGAAGGACATGGTGCAATTCAAGCAATGAAATTGGCTTTGCAGGAGGCAGGATTGAACCCTGAAGATGTTGATTACATTAACGTTCATGGAACATCAACCCCGCTTGGCGATATAGCAGAGCTTAAGGCAATCAAAGAATTGTTTGGAGAGTATGCCTATAAACTGAATATCAGTTCAACAAAATCAATGACAGGCCATTTGTTGGGTGGAGCAGGAGCTATTGAGACGCTTGCATGTATTGATGCAATCCAGAATAGCATCATTCCGCCAACAATCAACTTTAAGACAGAGGATCCTGAAATTGATTATAAATTGAATCTTACTCTTAATAAAGCACAAGAGAGAGAGGTTAATGTTGCAATGAACAATACATTCGGTTTTGGAGGCCATAACTCTTGTTTAGTCTTTAAAAAGGTGAAATAGTGTGGCTAAGTGCCATAAGTTAGGAAGCTGGCCAATGATGGTCAGCTTTTTTTGTATATCACTCCCTATATTTGTGGTCAGTTCCACCTTTCAAGGTCGAGACGGAGAAAAATTGCAAGCAATATTGTGAATCCCCATAATGAAGAGCCTCCATAGCTGAGAAGTGGCAGGGGTATTCCAATTACAGGCATCAGCCCCATTGTCATGCCTATATTTATAAAGAAGTGCATAAAGAAACAGCAGGCGACGCAGTATCCATAGATTCGGTTAAAACTGTCCTTCTGGCGTTCCGACAGCATGATAAGCCTGATAATCAAAAACATGTAGAGAAGAATTACAAAAACAGAACCTATAAAGCCATGTTCTTCTCCTATTGTACAGAAAATAAAGTCTGTACTCTGTTCGGGTACAAAGTTGAATTTTGTCTGGGTGCCCTCAAGAAATCCTTTTCCTGTAAATCCGCCCGATCCAATTGCTATTTTTGATTGGTGTACGTTGTATCCTGCTCCGTGCAGATCCTCCTCTATTCCAAGCAGATTTTCAATGCGGGCTCTTTGGTGTGGCTGCAAGATGTTGTTGAAAATGAAATCAACAGAGAAAATGAAGAGTACCGAGAGAAGAAAACATGTGGCAGTAAATTTTACATGTTGTACTCTCTTTTGCGCGGCTTTTACTACGGCAAAGATTACTATTGGCAATATAAATGCGAGTGCCCAGTATTCAATTCTGATCTGCGGGATAAAACTTAATGTTTCCAGTTGAAGTATCCTTGGAAGGTATGCAAGAAGTGCAGTCAGTGGGACTACAACCAGTAGGTGTCTTGTGAGGTTACGGCCAATAGCTCCATTAAGCAGTGCGAGAATGGCAAAGAGCCAGATTATTGCTGTATATGATGAGAATGCAAGTGATACAACAAAGAGAAAGATTGCTAGCAGTCCAAATGCAAGCAGCCAGCCGTTTAGCCCCTCCCTGTAGAGCATAAATACAAATCCTGTGTAGACAAGGGCGGAGCCTGTCTCCTTTTCCATAATGATGAGAGCCATAGGAACAAGAAGAATGGCTGCAACTTTGGCCGCATCTTTAGCTCGGCTGAGCTTGAATCCGTATCTGCTCATAACATATGAGAGAAATAGCGCAGTGCTTATTTTTGAAATTTCGGCCGGCTGAAACCCTATAGGGCCAATAACAAACCATGATTTTGATCCGTTTACCTCTTTTCCTACAAATATTACAGCAAATAGGAGCAATACCACAAATATGTATATCAATGGGGATAATACGCTGTAGACTTTTGGATTTATAAAGAATATGATAATAGCGCCAAGTATTATGGATGTGGTTATCCAAATGAATTGCATTCCGTAACGTTGTGTGAAATCAAAGATGGAGGTGTGCTCGTCGTTGTAAATTGCAGAATATATATTCAGCCATCCTACAAGGGTGAGCAGAAGGTAGCATATAATAAGCCACCAGTCCAATTTGCGGTATATGGAGTTGTTTTGTCCCATCATAAGTTTCATCGTTTTTTTACTGGTACATTTCCAAGCAGATTCCAACTTATGACCTCTTTCTCCATTGCTGCTCTTGATGTGGTGTCGGTAAGGTATTTTTCAACCAGCAAAGATGCTATAGGTGCAGCCCATGTTCCTCCGAATCCTGCATTTTCAATGTAAGCAGCTACGGCTATTTGGGGGTTATCTTTAGGTGCAAAGCAGATAAATACCGAATGGTCTTTTCCGTGGGGATTTTGTGCAGTGCCTGTTTTGCCACATATGTCGAGACCCTTCACGGCAGCTCTTGCTGCAGTTCCTCCAGATCCCGGTGCTGCATTAACGGCAAGATGCATTCCGTCAATAATATCATTGAAGAACCTTGGTTCTACCATAGTGAAGTGTTTCTCCCTGTATTTGTTGTTCAACAATGAGTCGGGTGTCTCTTTTACCATGTGCGGGATATAGTAAAAGCCTCTGTTGGCAATAGTTGCAGCCAAATTGGCAAGGTGCAGAGGAGTTGCTCCAATCTCACCTTGTCCTATTGAGAGTGAAATCATAGAGAGGGCTCTCCATCTGTTTTTGCCATGTATGCGGTCGTAGGTTGAGGTGGTAGGGAGTGTGCCGCCAAGCTCTGCAGGAAAGTCGCTGCCCAGTTTGCGCCCGAATCCGAAACTCTCTACCATCTCTCTCCAGTGGTTGAATGAGTCGTATATGTTGGGATATTTCTTATTTTCAAGGATAGCTTTGAAAACATTGCAGTAATATGCGTTGCATGACATCATTATTGAGTGTGTGAGATCAAGCGGGGAGGGGTGGGCGTGGCAACCCAA
>JAFZFL010000216.1 GCA_017555925.1 Bacteroidales bacterium
AGCATAACTAAAAAAAGGATGAATCAAAATAAAAAGAAGTAAAATTATCCTATTCACTTTCAATATATTTATAGACAAAATGTGATAAACTAGAAAAAAATTTATAGTCTATATCTAAAGCTTTCCCAAAAGATATAGACTATATTAATGACATATTAAGAATTCATCATATCGCTAATCAATAAACTCTGGTAAATCTGCAAAGAACTCCCCACAATTCAAACACTCATAAATTACATCTCCATTAGTTGCTTTACCACCAGTGTCTACAACATTATTTGACTCACAATAATGACAATAAATTATACTAACTCTAGCATGATTAAACAAATTAAAATTGTCATTAGCATTTGCAGACATAGTAATTGCCAAAAGGTTTCCTGCAATAAATGAAGCAGAAATAAAAATTTTAGAAAATTTTAGAAAATTTTAGAAAATTTTAGAAAATTTTTCATAATTAACTGAATTAAAATTATAAACAAACTTATAAAGGTTCGAAAAAAGAAGCAAACCTGCTCTAAAACTAATTCCCTTTATTTGATATTATATCTTATTTAACAATATCCGCCCGAACCTTTACAAGCCCGCCTTTATTGACATTAAGTTTGCCGGTCATTCCATCCATTACCCTGTACCCTGCTGCAAAAGATTGCTGTGACAAATTTGAACAGACAGCAGCTTGTGAGGTTTTACCGGTTATCAGTTCTATTGCCTTTGCAAAAAGAGGATCCGCGGTATCTCCAAACGGAAGGGCGCTCAGGTAATCGTTCTTAACTTCATGATCCGGTTTGAGACCGCCTGTAAAATCTGTGAATCCATCCTTGTTTGCATATTTGTATGCTACAAGGCTCATTGCCCAATTTGATATTTCTGGAATAAGTTCGCCGTTGTTGTCCACTGGCTGCATAAGAAGGGCAGCACAATATTTGCCGTGCGTATTCTCACCAATGGTTACCACATCCATATATGGCTCCAGTCCCACAATTGTTGCTTCAGATGCAGAGGCTGTATTTGCACTTGTAAGCACATAGAGTCTCTTAAGGTCAAGATTATGGCCAAGTGCGTAAGCATCAAAAGTCTGGGTAAGTATTTCACCCTGCGAAATCCAGTAGTTTGTAAGTGTGGCATTCCAAACCTCCTTAAGGAACACCTCCTTGTTGCTTACAGTTGACCTTGGAGCAAAGAGGCTTGTTATATATGAGGCAGATGCAGCAGCTCCTCCAAGATTATAACGCAGATCCAACACTACATCTGTCACTCCAGCAGACTTGAACTCATCACAAATCCGGTTCATCTTTGTATGTGAAGAGACAAGATAATCTGTGTAACATATATAGCCTATTTTATGGCCATCCTTCTCAACAATAGTATGTGCAATCACAGGGTCGAGCTCCATCTTTACCGCAACAAGATCAAAAGTGGTTCCGCTCTGCTGCAATTTTCCACTCTCCTTATTGATGGTTCCAAGTTCCACAACCATAGCAGATGAGTAGTAAAGATTAATATAGTTGCTTTCAGTAATTGGAGAACCGTCAATCAAGTATATAATATCACCCTTTTTGATACCTGCTTTCTCTGCAGGAGAATCAGGGTACACAAAATTCACCACAGCAGCATACTCTTTCAAATCTGAAAAATAGATTATTGTGAGTCTGTAACCGTATGTGGTCTCAACCCCCTCATAACTCTCCATCATTGCAGCCGCATCATCTGTAAGGAACGACCACTGGTCAAGCTCCCTGTATACAAACTCTTCAAAAAGCACAAATGGATCTGAATAGGCCAAATAACTCTTGTTATAATCTATTTTGTCACTCCACAAGTAATAGAGTTCATTATAGTTTTTTACAAACTTGTTAACCTGTTGTAGCGGGGTAAGCTCTTCGTTGAAATCATCTTTTTCACAAGATGAAAAGAGACCGGACACAAGACATAGAAACAATAAAGCCTTTATGCCGTAAATTTTGATTCTATTCATATTGATATAATCTGTTTATTGGAGCGCCAAAGATAGTATAAAGCTCCCAATTATAAAATAGAGGTGCTTCAGGCTTTACCTGCTACTCATAAGAGAGAGCGAACTCATCCACATAAAGGACCGATGAAGTACTGCCTGTAAAGTAGTCGCCATATCTGCTTGCTGCTGCAACCACCAATATATATTTTGGAGTACGGTTCAAATCCTTATAATTGAACTTTATCTCAAACTCCTTATATTGCCCGCCGGTTCCCACATCATCAAGCAGCTCTCCATATGCAATAATGTTTTTGTCATTCTGTATATCGAGAAACTTGCCCGATGTTGTATTTATCTCAAAAGGTCTGTCCCAGTCTGCAAGCACTATATAAATATTGCAACAGTCATTCTTACCCTTCAAATGTTCATACTGGCTTCTTGTCTTGTCTATTGCACCAGGAGTGTAATTGTAATAACCCTTTAGCGACGTAGGCCTTGAGTTGAACGGTATTCCAAAGTCGAGTTGAGCTCCAATACCATTGGTCTTAACATATTTGCCTGTATATATATTTCCAGCTGCAAAGACTCCCACAATAGCTGTAGAAGCCAGTTTGGCCGCCTTCCCCTTTACAACTATGCTCTCTTCTGGAGTGGTAGGATTCTTCTCTCCCATTGTATTTGCACCTATATTGCCGCTGTCCCAGACATAGTTTGATGCCGTAAGATCTGCATTGGGAAACCACGATTTTCCTTCTTTGCACCAGTTCTCAAAACCGGAGTTTGAAATCTGCATTGCACTCTCTGTGGTAAAACTCTTCTCCGCTCCTGAAACCTCGCCGGCAACCGCCTTTACCACATATTGTGTATTAGGCTCAAGTCCTGTAAGTTTTGCAGAAAAAGATCCTCCGTCAACATCTACATTTGTAAAGTTTTGCCACTGTTCATCTCCACTCTTTTTATACATGAATGATGGCGATCCCAAACTTGTGTTGAACTCGCCACTTACCATAGCATACTTTGCAAATGGATTTACATTTCCTGTTGTTACACTTACACTCGATTTTAGCAATCTTACACTCCATGTCTCAAACCTCTCCTTATAGAACCAGCCGAACTGTTGCGATGTTGTAAAATCGGTCATTCCTTTATAGTCTGGAATAATTGTACTCCCTTGAGGCCCAAGCTTCATATCAAGAATCCTGATGTTTGACAGATCTGAATCAGATGAAACATAAACTATCACTATTTTACTGCTTGTATCAAATACAGCCTGTCCAACCTGGTTCTCAACTTTTATATACCGGTCTATCGTCTGGTTTGCTGTTATTGTCCAGACATAATCCTGATAAGTTGTGAGGGTATATACCAACGGCTGTGTCAAATCAACAGTTTGAGTAACAGCAGGTGTTACAACAGCATCATTTGAAACTTCAAAATTCAATATTGTCACCCTTTTCAAATCTACTGAATCTGCAAGAAAGAGTTCCACACTCCGCTCCGATTCATTGATTACAGGCGCACTTACCTGACCTAAGGCCTGTATTTTTGTTATTGAACCCTTAAGCACAGGATACGGAATATCATTCTCTATACACCCTGTAAAGAGGCCGGCAACAAAAAACGCCATGCAAAGCACAACCGCTTTTAATGCACCCTTGGCGCCTCTGCACCACATTATTATATTTTCACTTATGTTTTGCATACTCCAAGCCCTATAAGGGAGAGGCAAAAATACCTTTCCAGCAAAATTAGAAATAAAAACTCACACCTATATTGATAGAGAGAATATCCACCTTAAAATTCACTCCACTGCTCTCAAATGAACCCTCATAAATCTGATCACGCTTTTGGGAATATTTCTTGTAATCAAATCCAAGCACATTTACAGATGCCTCAACTGCAACATTATCTGTAAGAAATCCTATAACGCCTGGTATGAGGCCCAGCTGCATCTGCAAGACATCCTGATATGAGCCGGTAATATCCTCATTATTCTCTCCGGTAACCTCTTTTGACTGACCTCCTCCAACAGACAACCTCACCTCATTGAATATTCCAAATCTTTTGCTCTTTCCCAGAGCAACATAGTTTCTCAAGAAAACAGAGCCGATATACATATGCTGTATATTGTAGAAATTCTCAACGTCAAAATTCAGGTCTTCATTTATATCCAACGATACAGAACCCAAATTTATCATGGAGCGGTTATACGAGAAACGGGCACCAACAGCCAAATCATTAGCAACAAAATAACCAATGAACGGGCTCACCTTGAAATTATAGTTTGTTCCATTTATATCATTAAGGACTATAAACTCATAATCATCTGCACTGTTCTCGCTATAGGAGAATGAACCGCCCCCAAGCCAATAACCCTTGGGAATAAGGGTAACCTTCTCTATTCCCCTGTCAACCTTTTTCTTGGCCATTACCGGCTGAAAGGCAAACAGGGAAACAAAAAGCAATAAAATCAAACTCTTAATATCTCTCATCATTAAAAGGTAAATTCAAATTCATCAACCAAAAGCACACTACCAACACCTCCGGTAAAGTAATCGCCATATTTACTTGAAGAGCAAACTATTACACATGTTGTTGGCACTCTGTCATTCCTATACTCGATAGGTATCTCAAACTCAAGATAGCCGCCTGTACTACTATTGCGCTCCAACGCACCAAAACCTATACTATTAGGGTCTGCACCAGGTGTTGTATCAATCAGCACTTTAGGATCAGAAGCTGTATTCACCGCAAAGTATCCTTTAGGCCAATCTGCAAGCACAACATAAATCTGACAAATATCAGATTGTCCCTTAAGACTGCTGTACGGAGATTTAGTTTTGTCTATTGTAGCAGGGCTATAGTTGAAATATCCTTTCAGACTCAAAGGTTTGCAACCATAAGGCTTGCCAAAATTAATCTTGGCACCGCTCAAACCATCAAGTTCCTGGAATGTTCCCACATAGTGGCTTCCGGCGGCAAGAACACCAAATGCACTCTCAGTCTTCAGCTGCACTGCATACTGGGAACCGGAAGTTGCTGTTGTTGTTGTTTTGGTAGTAGGGGTTATACCACCCATACTTGCAGCCTCATTACCGTTATCCCAAATCTGTGTTGCGCCACTTGCATTTGCAGAGTTGCCATTCCACTCCTCAAATCTCATATTGTAAAGCTGGTATGCAGGCAATGTCTTGAACTTGATTTCTGTCACCGACGGCTCCTTCTCCGAAATTGCCCTGTATACATATTCAGTCTCAGGCTCCAATCCCGAAAGTTTCACATAATATTTTGTTCCTGAAACAATAAGGTTTGAGGTAACTTTTGTCCATGAACTTGCACCGCTCTTCTTATACTCAAATCCCATTCCCGACGGTTGGCTCTGGGTATTGTACATACCATACAGATATGCATGCTTGCCCCAAACTGCACCTGTAACACTAACTGCAGGGTTGCTGCCCGGCGACAAGGTTGTTGTCTCCTCTGCAGGAACTATTGTAAAGTTAATGTCTTTGCTAACAAGCTGGTTCTGCATATCAAGTGCCTGAATTGTCATTGCATACGAACCAAGAGGCAAATAGAATATGAACGATGTAAGATCAATTGTAGTCTCTGTTGCCTCCGCCACATTTCCACTCCATTTGAAAAGGTTTCTTGTAAGGGAATCACTCTGCATCTGGGAAAGATTTGCAAGATTGAACCTCTTTGGAACTCCATTGTTCGCCAAAACATCATTATTATGTGTCACAATAAGGCTCTTGATGCCCGCAGGAGCTGAAACAGTAACCTTTCTTGCAGCAGATGAACCCAATGCCACATAAGTTACTACAGGCTCAACACTGCTTCCCGACAGTGGAGTAGTTGTAAGATCCAATCCCTCTGCAGTAAATGAAGGTTTGGCCTTCTTGTTCAAATTGATCTTCACATCATAATATCTGTCATTAGTTGAAGGATCTGCTGTAATACCAGGAACAATAGCAGAACCCTCATCCTCACCTGACAATGTAAGATTAAGGATATAGTGCTCCCTTGCGTTTATTCCCTCAATAAGACCTGTAACATCACCATTCGACACCTCACCATCATTATTTGTAAGAGTAATGGTATACCTCAATGCTCCAATAATGTTCTTGAAATATCCGGCCTTGCCGATAGTTCCGTCACTTGAACTGAATATGAGATTATTGTCTCCATTGGTAAAATCTTCGGCATTGGTCACTGTTACTATCACCTCCTTGAAATTTGAGGTAATTGTACTGTCGGTTGTAACGCTCACCTTCACCTGTGACAAAGTACACAACAGATCAACATTCTGAGTATTTCCCTTTGTAACTACAACCTCCTGTTGTGCCATATACACAGGTCTGTCAAAAATTGCCGGATAATCCTCGGGATATTTGCCATTATTGTCGGCAACCTCCACTGTTGATTTGTTATAGCTTATACCCACAACAGTATAGTTTCCAGGATTAAGTGCTATAGGCTCTGTTATCTCTTTATGGTTGTCAAAAGTTTTTATGGCAACACCTGCATCATTAAGAATCTTCACTTTGTAGATAGGATCCTCCACTCTGGTGTTCATTATCACTAAAGATCTGTCTTGCGACACATTAAAATTAATGTATCCATTGCCTTTGTCAAACTCAACGCGCTCACGTTTTGTACAAGATGCAACAATAAGTGAAAGCGACAGCAGTATATAATATAATCTATTGAATTTCATAATCATCTGTTATTTATGGTTAATATACTACTGTGCCTTTATTATCGTACAGGTTGCTGTGGTAGAAATATTGGCACTATCTGTAACAGTAATTATAAATTTGTGCTCATCTCCAGGAGTGGCAATTGCTATAAGCATAGACATCAATCCTCCAATTGAGAACTTGGCCTCTGTGGTGCCGGATATAGGTTTTGCAGGATCTATAAGTCCCAAGCTCTCCAAGAAAGATTTTCTGGTCTGGCTCACATCATCACTGCCAAAGTTCACAATACTGAATTCAGCTCCACCCAAATCCATTTCACTCAAGAAATCAGGAGTAAGTGTAGGAGAATCAATTTTCACCCATACATCCTTTATTGTTTTACCATTCAGAGTCTTGAAAGTTATATCAACAACAGGATTGGCATTTGCTTCTGCCTTTGTAAGATATAGAGGCGTGCCTATACCCTTTCCTGTAATTACAGGAGCTGCGTTGTCTGCATCTCCAGAGCCCTCATTTCCTGAGCCTCCGTCTCCAGAACCCTCGTTTCCAGAACCTTCATTTCCAGAG
>JAFZFL010000217.1 GCA_017555925.1 Bacteroidales bacterium
ATCAAGAGAGACTATACTGGGAGCCAGAAGCATCTGCGCATCCGAATCGGGATTAAAATCACTCTTAAGCTCCACTCCATAAGCGTGAACATCCTTTATATTATCTGGAGAAAAGAATCCTTTGGTTGTAGGAAGCCAGATAATCCAGTCATTTATACGTGATTCAAACCAGTTTACCGAGCCGCTTAATGAGTATAGGCCCTCTTTTCCTATCTCAAATGAGACTCCGGCATCATATGTCCAACCGCTCTCCTTCTTAAGATCCGGATTTCCTCCCGGCAAGAAATAGAGGTCATTGAGGGTAGGAAAACGGTAGTTGCGCGAAACAGATGCCTTGGCTACAACATTGCCCTTTTCAGATATTACACCATCCACAAAGAGCGCCGGTATTACAGGAGTCCACTCATTGCCGAACATCTCCTCCCTTACTACAAAAGAGAGTCCCAGACGATCCATAGGTCTCCATTTTGCAGATAGAGATCCCGACAGCTCCGGACGCCCCTTCCTGTACCCTACAATAGCTTTGTTGCCATCCTGTCGGACTATATTTTTATCTTCACTCTCCACAAGGTGCTGGTGAAGGGAAAGGTTTGCCATAAAGAGCCATTTTTTTCCTATGTAGTACTCACCGTCCACCTGTCCGTAAAATGTATTTATACGGCTGCGCGAACGTGTCATGTGCGCCATTGTTCCATTGCCCAAATCTCTCTTATAATCGTATGCCATCCATGTATAAATATAGCCTCCCTTAGCTCCAAGTTTCCAGTTGTTGCCCAAATGATCCCATGAGAATACACCTCTGAAGGTGTTCTCACGCTGTCTGTTCTCAAAATCGGTCTCCTCTCCGTGATCAACTGTAAGCATTGCCAACTCCCTATTGGAGTTTATATACCAGGCATTCAGTCCAAACCTGTCTCCTTTACCGGTATTGTAATATATCTCCTGCAACAGATGGAAATCCTTATACGCGCCACTTCTGTTGCGCTCTACAGGATAATACTGGTCAATTATATTCATCTCCTCATCATACACATTGACCTTTCTGTCGTGATTACGGTACTTGAAGTCATTTGGAGATGATGAATAGACAGCACGTGTTGATACCTGCCATCTCTCATTTCCGTATGTAAGGCGAAGAAACTCATCAAATGTCTTGAAAGAGCCAACACCCTGGATATATTGCAAACCAAATCCATCTGCTTGAGCCGGTTGTGTTGAAAGTTTTACAGAACCGCCCAGGCCGCCACCCGTTTCATTAACCGAAGATGTGCCATGCAACAGGGATGCATCATCTACAAAATATGATGGTATCATTGAAAAATCGGTCATACCCAGCATGGGATTATTAATCTTCATACCATTCCATGAGACCTGTGTATGCGATGGAGATGTACCTCTGAATGCGACAGTTGAGAGCGTTGCCCTACCATAATTCTTAACAAAAATTGCAGAGTTGAATGTAAGCACATCTGCCATTGAGAGCGCAATATTCTCCTTCAGTTCCAATGTATCAAACTTGGTCAGCTGTGTTCCAATCTCTTTCATTGGTCTGTCGGCATAGACTTTCACCTCCGGAAGCGAATGGACACGCTTGTGCCAACCTGCCTGAACCCTTCCCGAATCCTGAGCCATTACTGCCACTGGAGCAACAGCTACCAAAACAAACAAAATGCATTTTCTGATTCTCATACTAATAATGCTCTATTTCCAACAAAATGCTCCAGGAATGATTCCCACATAAAAACTGTCGAGAAGCTCCCTATCTTTAGAATACCTGTAAACCATACCTTGCTGCACATAATCAATAGCATCAGCAATATATACATCACCTGTGCGGGGACAAACTGTAAGGCCGTAATAGAGAGTATTGTCATAAGGCAGGAATGGACGGACAGGAACCCTGTCTGCAGTTACATCCATCTCCCATACATCATCATTAAGCCAATAGATTTTATCCTTTGTTCCATTCAACTGTACCTCCGACGGCCAGTCTCCAAATTCAAATTTAAATTGTTTCTCTATTGTAAATGTCTCCGCATCTATTCTGTATAGCGATGGAGCCTCGTGTCCATAAGGAGAGCCCTCATAACCTCCATCTGTTACGGTCCACAACTTGTTGTTGCAATCCATAACCAGCGATGTGGGCTGTATGCCAACAACAAGTTCATCAACAACCTTATCTGTTTCTGTATCTATTTTAAGTATTCTGTTCTGATATGACCAGCAGTTAACGAATACATATTTGCCATACTGAACCATCTGCTCTGTTGAACCACTCTCCATTGTCATATTGGGAATATCTATATACCCGGTAATTTCATAACGTTTAGGGTTGACTATAAAGATACGGTTATCCCATATTTGGGTAATGTAAGCCTTTTCATCAGATAAAAAATGAATATAACGGGGAGAAGTGAGATTGGTTATACGTCCCACCTCCTTAAAGGTATTAATATCAATGGCAAATACCACGTGTGAGTTGTTTACAACAACCCAGCCTATTCCGTTGCGTATTATCATAGATTGGCATACATCACCCAATTTCATAGCATTGGCTCTGTAAAAAATCTCATTCTGAACCTGTTTTGTCACGGGATCATAATATGATAATGTTGCATTTCCATATTGGAAATTGCCCTCATTACAAATAAACAGGCCCTCTCCTGAAGCGGAAGTATCAAACTCCTCCTCAATTCCATACTCCCATTTCATACAAGCTGTTGCTCCCGCCATGAGGAGCAACAGCACCATCCATTCATAAATAACTTTTTTTATATGCATTAATCTGCCGATTTTTTCATGTTATAATCATAAAAGCCAAATATCTCAGTAGAGACTTCTCCTAACCATCCGCTCTTTGTATTTACACCTACCTGAACCTTAACAAAGTCTATAAATTTCAAGTCTATTGGTTTACATTCAAAGTCTATGGCATTTGAAATTTTAAAGTGGTTTGCATTGGCATCTGCATTGGAATTTTCATCATTGGTCAATCTGTCAATAGGGCTCCAGTTGTCGGCATACCCCCAATCATAATGGGGATTTACCCAATACGAACCATTTCCGGAAGCATCATAATTATTGGCTTTCAAACAGGTTCCTGATAGGGTATAACTATCCTCCTCTATCCAAAGAGGATAGTAATATTCTTGTCTGTGAAACTGTTTGAGGTAATCTATCTCCCCACTGTTTCCCATATTGTCTGTCCACTGGACAGGCATTCCCGGTCCCGTAGGACGGTAATAGGTTACAGAATAGTTCTGAATGGTCTCCATTTTGCCTGTCTCAGAACCTGCCAGTTCATACCAGGTATCATCAGGCAACCCGTTTCCGTTCTCATCCTGCATTACCCAAACAATACCAGGTTCAGATGAGCCGTTAAAAGAGTTGCCAAGTATACCAAGATCATAATCACCCAAATTGTCTATACTATGGTCAAAACCAACAACTATATAGCCGCCAAAGCCACCCAATGATACCCAATTCGGATATGGGTTGCCATTTCTGTCAACTTCCCCCATTCTGGCCTCTGCATAGGCAATAGCTGCCTCAGGAGTGGTTTGTGTACCATCAAATCCTCCGGTTTTTGTTTCATTTATAAACTGTCCGGGAGCAGGAGTATACTCATAAACCTTGCTCCAGTCTGCTTTGGAAGAGGCGTTTCCTTTACGGTAAAAGGCTCCCTCTTTATACACTGTAACAACAAAACGACTGCTATAGGTTATCTGCTTTCCATCCTTATCCATTGTTGCCGTTGCAACCAGTACATACTCACCCGCCTCATTCGCTGCAAATACGAACTCCTGACCATTTCCCAATGATTCATCTGCCCCTTCAATGCGCCAGTCATATACAACGCCCTCCGCATTGCCTGAAACTGACGGTTGTACAAGCAGTCTTCTTCCTGCCACGGTGTGATATGCATCCTTTGCAAGTTCCCAACTGAAAGGCATATCTGCAGCATCCAGCACCTCAACGCGCACAGTATCACTATGTACACCATCCTCATTGGTTGCTGTTGCCATAAGTGTATAGTTTCCAATGTTTTCAGGCTTGAATTTATAGACAAGTTCCTTGCCTGCCTCCTTACCATTCACTCTCCATACAAACTCAGTTGGCAGTGATGTCTCACGCACAGCCGCATTGAATGTTATCTCTGTATCTGCAGTTACGGTAAGATTTTTATTTCCCGCTATAGACACCGTTGGTATTTCAAGCTCAACCACATCAACTCTTATCTCCTCGCTGTCTGACCCACTCTCTGTAGTAACTGTAAGGGTTATAAAATATTCACCAACTATTTCACCTGCAAATGACAACGAAGGTGAAGTTCCTATTACAGAGCCGTTCATTTTCCAACTGAAAAGCGCCTCATCTGCACTCTCATAAGATGGTGAAATTATTATCTCTCTACCCTGTTTTACAGAATAAATGCCGGTTTCACTGTCAAGTACAATCTTTGGAGGTAATGAAGTTGTGATTACATCGTCTATATTACAAGACGATGCAATCGCAACAACCATACTTAAAAACAAAAACTTTAAAACTTTTTTCATATCCTATTTCTCAAAACGCACTGCCACATCATCATAAGCAAAGTAACCCGGAATAGTAAAACCGTAACGTCCTCCCATCTCTTCAGAGTAGGCAAAATTGAAGCGTACTTTTGCCACTTTGCCTAATCCCGACAAATCCCACTTCTGCCAATCCGTTACTACATTCGTACCCTTCACAAGATAAAATTCCACTTGACTTATAGGGTCTGCATTTGCATCGGCATCCACATCATCAAAACCCTGTGCTATAAGTTTCATCCAGGCAGTTTCTGTCAAACCTTCCCAATTGCCGCCAAAGGTATTGCCGGCCTCACTCTTTACGCCATTATATAACTGATTGAGAGTATAGTTGGTATTGGTTACCCACATATGGTCAATAACACGAGCCACTCCATCTGCGAATGAGAGTTCAGGCAGATTAGTAATATATGAGAAGAAATCCTTATAACCGTAATGTACGCAGAAGTTGTCGCCCGAATGTGCTCTATGAGGAATCATCAATTGAAGGTTAAACCATCCAAGCATCTGGTCATCACCGGCATTCTCCTCTGCATAATCCTCACCATAGTATTTTGCAATATGCTTATCTCTATCCTCGTCGGCATAGCCTACTCCCCAATAATGGGAAATGGCGTGACCTCCGCCCCAGAAACAATAGGCGTAGTTATCCGGGAATGTATGCGTCAACTCCGTATTATTTTCATCCCACCAAGTATACTTTGTATTCATATAATCTCCATATGTCAGAGGACCACCATACGGAGGCGTATCAATCAAATCACTCCAAGTTCTAATATCAGCACCTTCCCAATTATTTACATAATCCAAAGTGTAAGGCTCAAACTTTGCATCTTCATCCTCAAATGTAAGAACCTTTAACACATATTCAGGTGCAGGTTCAACAAGGTTTGAAGCTTTGATTGAGGTGCTAATACGCTGTGTTGCACCCACTGCAAAGTTCTTGGCAGGGGTCTTCACCTCTGTGTAAGTGCTTCCGTCGGCGAAGGTATATGTAATGGTTAGTTTTTTGCCGCTCACTGCTGCAGGAAGCGTTACCATTGTTGCAAATATTCCCTCGTTTGAGGATTTCAGTTCAACGCCACCATCAAAATTTAGAACAATTGTGCTTGAACCATTTGACACACTGTTGCTCCATTCATTAGCAGCATAGTCAAACACACAATCTCCGGCAAGATAAACTCCACCGGCCGCTGTTACAGATATTGAGACAAGTTTTGGCAACTTGTCTGTAGTTGTTGTATTGAACCATATATATGATGTTTTGTGTTCAAGACAGAATATACCAAATTCATCAGCCTCTGCATAACCAAAATCTCCGTCATTTCCCAAATTACCATCTGCAGTTTGCTCTGCAAGAACTTTGGCTGTTTTACTTGAACCCGTCATATTGTAAAAAATGCGCGGAACGCCTATTGACGACGGTGGATTTTTAAATGTAAATTGCGCCTGACGACAATTTTCAGTTATAGGATTACTCTTTACGCTTCCCCACCAAATATAATCACCGCTGCTCCAGAAATATGGAATATCATTTGCTGTTGGTGTTCCAAAATGTGTACGTGTTTCAATACTGCTGTATCCTGTCAGGACAACTTTCTCACCATCAGTATTACCCAATAACATATCTTCGCTCTTTTCACAAGAGAATAGAGATAATGCAAATGCAAATAGTATCAAAATCTTTTTCATATACTTAACAATCTTTAGATATTAATAACTATAATTACCGCCATTTATCATATCTTCCCAAGGAGAAGGCTCTTGCTGGTCGCCTGATGTAGCAAAGCCCTTCTCAACTGCAATCTCAACAATCTCAACAATTGGAGATTCATACAATTTCTTTTCTGTAATCACTCTTTTCATAATCTTTAATTCTATAGGTTTATATTATATTTAATTGTTACTTTTTGCCTCTAACAATCCATTGCACTGCTGCACGAGCTGTTTAAGTTCATTCACATATCGCAATTTGAACTTGAAATAGCTTATTGTACTGGGGTTCAACTCAAAGCGTTCGCCCCTACTTATAGCTTCGGCACAATGATATGCTATAATTGATAATAAATTGGTTTTAATAAGATCTACCGACAAATCACACAAATGCTCAGCCCTATAGATATCTTTACCAAGAATATTTGAATTTGAATTTGACAGATGATACAGAGAGATACTTAAACTATAGTATTTCTCTTTAGATGGCATTTTACTGAGAGAATTGATGAATCTTGAAACGGAAACAATTTTAGGAGCTGATATGCCGGCTTTATCAAAAACCGTCACCCATGCATAGGCTACAGGAGAGGCTACAAGCAAACAGTAAATGGGATTTGCCTGAGCACGCAATGCTCTGAAAAATTTCCACAAGTTGCTTTTGAGAATACGTTTCTCATCCCTGCATCTGTCCAAGCTAATGGCATCCATTATCTTTTAATCTGTGTTTCAGGTAATTAATCTAAACCAAATTACTTACATTCATAGATAAGAAGAGACAACAGGAAAGATGCCCGCATAACAGGAAACTATTGTTCCCCGGCAAAAGTGCCGGAGTACAAGACAACGCATGATACAGCTACGCCATACCGTTGAATCTTTGTGCTAAAAAAATAAGTAATTAAAAAAAGTTGATTTCAACCCGTAACCCAGCAGGAGGAGATCCATTAAAACACAAGGCAGGTCTTCTGACTTATTCCCTTTATTGCGACTTCCCAATCATAGATTAGTGGCAAAGAGTGCAATAAAAAACTCCAATGAGTGGAATTTACAGCAACTGGTATTGTCCCGGTTTTGCACCGGATTCCCTTTTCACCCTCCGTAACACCCGGTTCGTAAGGGCTCCTTATGTACTGCAAATGTAACTCTTTTTTTTAAACGCACAAATCTTTTTGGAATAATATACCTGTTTACTCTCATGGCAGGTATCTGAATCATTTATTTTGGCTATCCTGCAATTTGGAAAGAACATCAATCGCAGTTTGAAGGCCCTCTGAAGGGGGTGAGTGATCTTTCCGATTTGCAGGAACTGCAAATAGCTCACAGCACTTAGCGCAGACAATCATTTCCAAAGTTTATCTCAATCGTCTCTTTTGGAAATGGGCTTTAATAAAGAGATGAAGATAAGCCATTGCACAAATGGCAAGGAAAAAGCTCAAAGCGTATGAAGTGGAGTAGTTGAAGTACTGGGCTATTACTCCTCCAACAAAGACTCCCGAACCCACTCCAATATCAAAAAATGTAAGATAGGTGGCATTTGCTACTCCCCTGTCTGTATCCTTTGCCATATTTACAATCATTGTTTGTGCGGTAGGAGTTATAAGTCCGTAACCTATACCCATAAATAGAGCCGAAGAGAAGAATGCCACAGGGGTATGGATGAATGCCACAATAAAGAAACTTGCTATTACACAAGCTATACCTATTGAAAATATCTTTATATATTTTCCCTTGCGCAATAAAAGTGCAGACATTAGTCTTGAGGCAACCAGACCTGCAGCCAATATTGAAAAGTAATAGCCTGTACCGCTTGTAATACCAACCTCCTCTTTAGCATACACCGACAGATATACTGTAACTATTCCGTAGCCAAATGAGAGCAATGCCATTATTGCCGCCTCCGGCACTGCAACAGCCAAAAGCAGGCTCTTGAGTGAAAATGGCTTATCTGAGAAACTTCTCCTTTCAGGCGCATCAATAAGCATGGCGCAAATAAATCCTGCCATACCAATCACAGAGGCTGCTATAAATATGGTATTGAAGCCCAATCCATTTTCGTACATCATAAGCGCCACAGATGGTCCTATTGCCATGGCAGCACTTGTTGAGGCGGTAAATACTCCAAGCCCTTCACCCCGTCGGGATTCTGGTATAACATCTACGGCCATTGTATTCACGCCCACTGTTGCACTGCCAAAAGCTGCTCCATGCAGTACCCTTATGATAAAAAACAGAAGTATTGATGTTGCTGCCACATAGCTTCCGCAAATTGCTATATATGAAAAGTAGAATAGAAGCATCAGTGGTTTGCGGGCAGTACGGTCTATCCAGAATCCTGCAAGAGGACGCGATGTCATTGCTGCAACTGTGTATAAAGAGAGAATTGTTCCTATGACAGATGCAGGTGCCAGAAGATGCTCACCAAGATAGAGTGGCAGTGTTGGCAACAGCATATAGAAAGCCATATACATAAGGAAATTGGCAGCACTAATAAGGAAAAAATTCTTGCTCCACAACATAACACCATTTTTTGGGGAGGCAAAGTTACGTTTTTTGTTTATAATGTATAACTTTACGGGATATGAAAAGAGTTTATGATTTTTTGGCAAGACTGCAAGAGAACAACAACAGGGAGTGGTTCAATCTGCATAAAGAGGAATATATTGAGGCTCAAACAATATTCAATGATTTTACACAAAAACTGATTGATGCAATAAGCCGCTGGGATGACGAAATAAGAGATTCAGCCCTTACAGTTAAGGATTGTACCTACAGAATTTATAGAGATACCCGTTTCAGCAAAAACAAAGAGCCCTATAAAACACATATGGGTGCCTATATTTGCAAAAAGGGTAAAAAATCACCTTATGCCGGTTACTATTTTCACCTTGAACCAACAAGCAGACAGGTTGGATTTGCAGGATTTCTTGGTGGCTCTCTTCTTGCTGCAGGTCTCTATTGTCCCGATGCCAAAGTTATTGAGAGTATAAGGGACGAGATTTCAGTAAATGGAGACTCTTTTCTCGATGCTATAGAGGAGACAGGTGGTTTCCAACTTGAAAACTACAGTACCTTAAAGAGAATTCCTAAAGGGTATGAAAATATTGAAGAGAGATGGAAGGAGCTTATAAAGCACAAGGACTTTTCAATTGCAGAACCCCTTCCATCTGATATGCTTGCAAGTGGCAAACTGCTGGAACACATTATTTCCCGCTTCCAAAAATGCCAGAAATTCAATTCCATATTGAATTTGGCTGTTGACTATGCTTATGATCAAGATTTCTAAGTTCCCTATTTATGTTACCAAGCATAATATATAAGAATGTTAACATTGCCACAATTAGTGCGGCTCCCATAAGATTTGCCAATACCTCGTTCATAATCCAAAGTTTTAATTGTTAAACTTAGTGCAAAGTAACGGGTGATTTTTGACAACTTTTGACAAATTATATTTTTGAATAAAACAATATTTTATTCTATTATTCAAGAGATAATCCCTAAATTTGCCCATTCTAAAAACAGAGAGATGACAGGGTCGTTCAACAATTTTCTACTGATAATGAGTTTGGTGGCAATAATAGTTTTTATTGCCCTATATTTTGTTACTGCAGGATATGGCAAGTTTGCTTCAAAAAAATGGGGTCCGTCTGTAAACAACAAGATTGGATGGGTGCTTATGGAGTCGCCTGTATTCATTTTAATGACAATACTCTGGCTAATGAG
>JAFZFL010000218.1 GCA_017555925.1 Bacteroidales bacterium
GAGAGATCTGCTTGACAAGGCTGGCAAATATGTGTCAAACAGACTTGGCGGAACAGGCAAGGTGAAAAAGAAGGAGCAGCCCTGCGCCATTACCGACAAACTGCTTCACGCTTATGTAAAATCCTGGATTTCAAGATATATTACAAGCGAGAGGCGTAACAGGGAGACTCCATATACTATAAATTCTAGATACTACATCTTCCTGTTGAAATATAGCCATTATTACAACAACGAAGAGAATCTCACATGGCTCAAAAATGCCCTTGACAAAATATGCTATTCAGCAATGTTTGACCCTATAGACGGAGGTTTTTTTTCGCAGGCAAAAAATACAAAATTCACAGAACCGCTATTTGAGAAGCAACTTGCAGAAAATATACAAGCCGCTGTTTTACTGTCATTTGCATTTAAATATTTCAAGCAGGAACACTACAAGGCATTTGCTCAAAAAACAATAGAGTGCATAGAGAATTCTTTTAAATCTCCCGACGGAAAGGGATACTTCACCTCTATAACCTTAAAGGGAAGGTGCGCAGACTCCACATACTACAAATACTCTATACAAGAGCTGGAAGAAGACTTTCCAGAGACCTATATACGTATTGCAGCTGCTCTTGGAATGGATATAAAAGCCAACAGACTTGACCAGCAAATAATATACACCACCCAATATACCGGCAAACTTACAGATAACGAGATTGCCACACTCAGGAAAATACGCAGCAGCAAAAGAGGAGAAGTAATTGTTGACAAACGTATCATTACGGCATACAATTGTCTTTATTCAACATCATTATGTCTGATTACCAATAATTTATGCAAGAATAACACTGAGTACATTAATAGGGCGCATAATATTGTATCTAACATATTGGAGCACCAGAAAAGAGACAAGATAAGACTGCACAGATACATATCCAAAGAGAAGAATGAGCACGCCAATGCCGACCTGCTTGACTATACATTCTTTTTGAACGCCTTACTGCATATATACAAATACACAAAAGATAAGAAATACGATGACCTTATAAGCAAATATACCGCTTATATAATGCTCAATTTTTACCAGTCACATAATGGAATGTTCTGCAAAACATCAAAGACTGAGATTATTACGCCATTCAAAAGAGAATCAATCATAGACTATATAAGATACTCCGCCAACTCAGTAATGGCCAGAAATCTCCTCATCCTATACAAAACACGTAAGGACGAGTTCTTTTTAAGCGCATTCAAGCAGCAACTCTACAACATCGCACCACAATTGATAGGAACAGGCCCCCTTATGGTAGGATGGGCACTACAAATACTCAACTACCTGTCAAACAAGAGCGATTTTGACTAATACTCTCCTCTAAAGAGAAGGGAACTGTCGCCATAACTGAGAAAACGGAAGTCATTTTCAAGTGCAAATTTGTATATATCTCTCCATTTCTGTCCACCTGTAAAGGCCGAAATGAGCAATAGAAGTGTACTTTGAGGCTGATGGAAGTTTGTAACAAGCATATCCACAACCCTAAATCTATATGAAGGCACTATTATAATTGCTGTCCTGGCTGTAAGAACAGTCATATTCTCCCTTTTCATATACTCCAAAATAGCCCCCACCGACTCCTTCAAGCTGTACATATACTCACACTCATACGGCTCCCACTGAGAAACCGCCCCAGGCTTTCCATTCTTGATGCACTGCACACCTATATAATATAGCGACTCCAGACACCTTGTAGATGTTGTACCTACTGCAACCACTCTCTGATGCTGCTCCAAATTATATAGCCTCTCCAAAAACTGTAATGTAACAGAAAACGGCTCTGTGTGCATCTTATGGTCAGAAATATACTCACTCTTTACAGGCACAAATGTTCCAGCACCAACATGAAGACAAATATTTTCTCTTACAATACCCTTATTATCAATACTTTCCAAAACACTGTCGGTAAAATGCAATCCTGCAGTAGGAGCCGCCACCGACCCTTTTATTTTTGCATATAATGTCTGATACCTCTCCAGATCCAACGCCTCAGTATCTCTATTCAAATAGGGAGGAATAGGTATTCTGCCACAAATATCAAGTACCTCAGAGAAAGAGAGCCCCTTTTTCCACTTGAATTTTACTACAGAACCATTATTGTCACCTTTATATATAAGCTCGGCTCTCAAGTCCAAATCAAAAGCAGCACCATGTGACTCATCACACAGAAAATAGATCTCACCCTCTTTCCACCTTTTGGCATTGCCTATTACAACATTCCAACTGCACTCCAAAGTAGAGGAGAAGGAGAGGGCATAATCATTAGGCTCAACAGGCTCCAGACAAAAAATTTCTATTACTGCTCCCGACAGCTTTTTAAAAAAGAGTCTTGCCGGAACAACTTTGGTATTGTTGAAAACCATCAAAGAACCTGACGGTAAAGAGGCACTCAGATTTGTAAATTTATCTTCACTTATATTACCATCTTTAAACACCAGAAGCTTTGACTGGTCACGCTCTGCCAACGGATACTTTGCTATTCTCTCTTGAGGCAGATTATACGAAAAATCCTGAATCTTAATTTTAGGCTCCACAATCGATTATTTTCTGCAAAGGTATATAAATGTACCTACAAGAAAAAATCGTTTAAAATTGAATTTTTGTTTACAAATGTAATACGCAAAAGTAAATTGAGATAATTACATATTTAAACTATATTCCAGCCTATTTAACAGAATGCTACACTTGTAATAGCATTTGCTGATCAATTTATAACTTTTTGTTATTTTGAGAAAAATTGACTTTTTATATATCTCATTCCCAATGTTTTACATTATTTACTTAAATCTAAACTTCTACGCACAACTGTAGAAAAGAGCGCAAACCACGCCATAACCCTCTCCTTTTATACCCAATTACCGGCGGTTTAAATATTTTTATATTGATTTCCAATTATTTACACTCTATTATATAAAGTATTTATACATGTTATATTTCTGCTTATATGCTACTCCGTCAATATAAATCTGTTGAAAAAATAATTATACTTTCTACAAATGTTACATATAAAATACCTACATTTGTAGCAAATCATATTTACATTTATGAATAACCGTTTACAACAATTTTTAGACCTTGAGAACCTCTCCCCTGCCCGACTCGCCGATATGCTTGGAGTGCAGCGTTCGGGAGTCTCCCACATTCTATCCGGAAGGAACAAACCTGGCTTTGATTTTATACAGAAATTGCTCATAAAATTTCCATCACTAAATGCAGAATGGTTTCTTACCGGAAGGGGAAAACCATACAAAGAGATGGGTAATCCAACCATCTCCCCCACCCGTGACCAGGCCCAATTTTATAGTCAGAACAGAGAAGCCAACATGAGAGGAAACTTGCAAAACGGAGGAAATTTTCAGCAGCAGGAAAATAAAATAAATGGTAATAGATTTAATTTATCTAACAATACAAATTATAATAAAGAAGTTAGTACTTCTTATAATAATATATCAGATAATAATTCATGTAACAGAGAAAATAATTTAACAGATAATAAATTTAATGTAAATAATAATCTATCTGATAATTATTCTTCTTTAGATAATAATATCCAAAATGAATATTTTAATGTTGATAATTTCTCAACAGAAGACTCCCCTGCCGCAGATAATAGCGAAATTATAGTGAATTTTGACAATTTTGAAGCAGAGCCTATAAAATCCACTTTTTTGGAACAAAATGCACAAACAGGGCAAAACAGCGCATATCTATCTGACAATAAGATATATAGTACTAAAAACAGGGCTTCATATCGCAACGAGAATCAAATAAATGATTCAAACAAGGCCCAATATCAGAATAAAAGAAGTGTCAGCAGGATAATGGTATTCTATAGCGACGGAAGTTTTGATGAATTTTTCCCTCAACAAAGAGAAAAATAGTAGTATTAAAATTTATTGCTATAGATATTATTGATTACTTTTGTATAGTATTTAAAACACTTTATTAATATGTATAAACTTATTAGACCTATATTCTTTTGCTTCTCACCAGAGCGTATACATGGAATTGTAATCTCAATGCTAAGAGCAGTCAGCTATATTCCTTTTTCGGGCAACTTGATGAGATTGATTTTCAATTATCAGAATCCAAAACTTGAAAGGGAGGTTTTTGGTATAAAATTCAAGAATCCTGTAGGTTTGGCAGCAGGCTTTGATAAAAATGGTGATGCCTACAACCTTATGGCAAATCTTGGTTTCAGTTTTGTTGAAATTGGTTCTTTAACACCAAAGGCACAAGGTGGCAATCCAAAGCCAAGATGCTTTAGACTTACTAAAGATCAGGCTATTATAAATAGAATGGGTATAAATAACAATGGCGTAAAATATGCCGTTGAATACATAAAAAAACATAAACCCAATTGTGTAATTGGTGGCAACTTGAGCAAGAACAGTGATGTTAGCAATGAGGATGCACCTAAAGATTATGAAAAATCATTTGCTTTGCTATATGATTTTGTAGATTATTTTGTTCTCAATGTATCTTGCCCTAATGTTAAAAACCTTGACAAGTTACAGAATATCAACTCTTTGTCTGAAATAATAGATAGACTTTTAACTTTAAGAAGATACTATGATGAGTACCGTCCAATACTATTGAAAGTATCTCCAGACATTGAACAGAAACACCTTGATGAGATTATTGATCTTGTTCTCGTTTCCGGACTTGATGGTGTAATTGCTACAAATACAACCCGCAGCAGGGAAAATCTTATTACAGATAAAGAGAGCGTTGCTGCAATTGGAGATGGTGGCTTGAGTGGCGCACCTCTATTTGAAAAGAGTTTGTCATTTGTAAAATATATACATAAAAGAACTAATGGCACACTTCCAATCATTGCAGTTGGCGGCATTATGACTCCGGAGAAGGCCAAAGCAATGCTTGATGCAGGAGCATCATTGATTCAGGTATATTCAGGCTTCATTTATAATGGTCCATCATTTGTCAAGAATATAAATAAACATCTTGTAAAAACCTTATAATCAATATATTCCTTAAATATTTCCCATAATGGTAACAGCTTCAATATGCACAATTGGCGATGAGATTCTGATTGGCCAGATTGTTGACACCAACTCTTCAAAGATATCTGTTGCATTAAACTCCATAGGTGTTAAAGTTAATGAAATGGTATCTACATCCGACAGAGAAGAGGATATTGTAAATACCATTGAGCGCTGCCTTAAAGCTACTGATATTGTAATAGTTACAGGTGGCTTGGGGCCAACTAAGGATGATATTACAAAGAAAACTCTCGGCAAACTGTCGGGAGCCAAAGAGTTTGTAAAAAATGAGGAACAGTATAAAATAGTTGAAAAGCTGCTTACAGCACGTGGTGTTGAGATGAGTGATTTGAATGTTGCTCAAGCTTATGTTCCCGACAGCTGTACAGTTATATTAAATGAGTGTGGCACAGCACCTTGCATGCTTTTTGAGTTTGATAAGGAAAAGTATGGCCATGAAGCTCTTCTCTTTTCTCTTCCGGGCGTTCCTTTTGAGGCGGAAGCAGCTCTTCCAAAAGTGCTTAAGATTATTCAGGAGCGCTACAGAATGGAGAAAATATTCCACAAAACCATCTGCACATTTGGAATTCCAGAGTCTACACTTGCCAAAACCATTGAGGATTGGGAAGATAATTTGCCCGAAAACCTACACTTGGCATATTTGCCCAACCCTACCCTTGGAGTAAGATTGAGACTATCCATTTATGGCGTAGATAAAGAGCAGGGAGAGAGGGAATTGGAGGAAGAGAGCAAGAAGCTTGAAGCTATAATTGGAGATGCAATTTATGGTGTTGGTGAAGATTCTCTGCAAGCAGCCATTGGAAGAATGCTCAAAGCTGAAGGAGCAACAATAAGTACAGCAGAATCATGTACCGGTGGTTCTATAGCCTCTCTGCTCACATCTGTTCCTGGTGCAAGCCAATATTTTTATGGAGGAATTGTAGCATACGACAATAGTGTGAAAATAAATACACTCTGTGTTAAAAAAGAGACTATAGAAAAGTTTGGAGCCGTTAGTAAAGAGTGTGTCGAAGAGATGGCTCTTGGAGTAAAAAGAGTTATGGGAACAGAGTATTCCATTGCAACATCAGGCGTAGCTGGACCAGACGGAGGAAGTGAAATTAACCCTGTGGGTACAGTTTGGATAGCAGTTTCAGGACCCGATTTTCTCCTTACCAAAAAGCTCCGTTTTCATGCATCACGCAAACTGAATATTGATAGATTCTCTTCAAATGCGCTAAACTTCATGAGACTTGAACTGCAAAACAGATTAATAAAGGAAGTTTAGTATAAAAATATATATTTATATATAAACAGCTGACAATCTGCATATATAACAAATTTGTTTTACGGAAATAAAAAATCGGAAAATATATAACAAAATTGTAATAAACTATGATTTACAACAACTTAACCAAAAGAGTAGCTATTATAATGGCAACTCTTCTAACATCACTTTTTATGCTATCTTGTAATCAGAACAGCAGTAATCCAAAGGAGATAGCTGCTCAAAAAATTGACTCATTGTTCAACTCCCTTTACAATGAAGGAGAGCCTGGAGGAAGCGTAATGATTATGAAAGGAGACGATGTTTTCTTTGCAAAAAGTTACGGAATTGCAGATATGGAGACTAAAGCTCCAATTGATGCAAACACCTTCTTCAACATTGCATCTGTGTCAAAACAGTTCACTGCAATGGCAATTTTAAAACTACACCAAGAGGGTAAATTGAGTCTTGAAGATAACATAAAAAAATACTTTCCGGAGTTTAAAGCAGACTTCTTTGAGAGAATTAAAATCAAACATCTTCTTTCACAATGTTCAGGTCTTCCAGACAATAGACCAAGAACAGACCGTATGTTTACCCTTACTGCAACAGATATGCAATCCATTGAGTTCTTCAAAGACCTTGAAGAGATCAATTTTGAGCCAGGTACAAACTACGAGTATCAGAACCCTACTTTCCAGCTTTGCTATGCAATTATAGAGAAAGTTTCGGGCCAAAGCTTTGAGGAGTATATGAAACAGCATATTTTTGATCCAAGCGGTATGACAGAGACTCTTTACTTTGAGGCAGAGCGTGAGATTCCAAGAATGTCTCACGGTTACATACCGGAGGACTCAACAAATGCATGGAAACAATATGATTATATGGAGGAGACCTTCTTTGCAACTAAAGCAGATGGCGGTATCTACACTTCTATAAATGAGTTTGTAAAATGGGAGAAAGCTCTACAAGATAACATTATTATTGCAGACTCTCTAAAACAGATTGCCCACTCTCCTATTACCAATGTTAGCGGAAGCACATACAGCAACTACCAGAACAGACCATACACTTCATACGGTTACGGCTGGTTCATTGAGGAGAAACCTGGTATGCCAAGAAAAGTATATCATACTGGTGACAACGGTGGATACCAGATTTATGCAGGCCGCTTCCCGGAGAAGAAGGTGCTTGTACTTGTTTTTGAGAACAGAAATGACCACAGCCGCTGGAAAATGGTTGAAGAACTTGATGCCATTGTTAAAGAGGCAGGTCTGTTGGAGTAATTAAAATAAATTACCCCGAAGCTGAGAAGTAAAGAGAAGGCTGACACTCGGTCAGCCTTACTTTTTTTACAGTTTCTTATTGAATATTGAGGAGTTTGCCTGCGCTGCCGGCATAATTACCATATCATTGATATTGACGTGAGCTGGTGCCTTTACCATAAACATAATGGCCTCTGCCACGTCTTTTGCACTCAATGGCACAAATCCCTTATACACATTGTCGGCCCTCTCTGTATCACCTTTGAAACGCACAATTGAGAACTCTGTTTCAACTGCACCCGGACAGATTTGCGACACTTTTATACCATAAGGAAGCAAGTCTATCCGCATCCCCTTTGTAAGGGCATCTACTGCGTGTTTGCTTGCGCAATAGACATTTCCGTTTGGATATACCTCCTTACCTGCAATTGAGCAAAGGTTTATTATATGCCCTTTACCATTGGCTATCATAATATTAGATACAACCTTGGAAACATACAACAATCCTTTGATGTTGGTATCTATCATCCGCTCCCAATCATCAATCACACCATCATTTATAGGATTAAGTCCTACTGCCAGACCTGCATTGTTCACAAGCACATCAATATTGCGCCACTCCTGCGGAAGATTGCCAAGATACTTCTCTACACTCTCCAAAGAGCGCACATCAAAGCCCAACGGCAATACCTTTACTCCGCACTCTGCAACAATGCGTTTTGTAACCTCCTGTAATCTGCTCTCCCTGCGGCCGGTTATAATAAGATTATACCCCTCTTTTGCAAGCAAGACAGCAACCGCCTCCCCTATTCCGGCGGTTGCACCTGTAACCAATGCTATTTTATTCATATACTCTTCCCCGACGGTTAATCTGTTACCTCATTGCAAGATTTTCAACTTCATTGAATACTCTCAAGAAGTTCTCACCAAGAATCAATTTAATATCATCATCAGAGTAACCTCTTGCCTTAAGCTCCTCTGTAATTACTCCAAATTTTGAAGCATCCTCCAATCCGTCGGGAGCCGACTCAATACCATCAAAATCAGAACCCAATCCTACGTGTCTTACACCCACAAGTTTAATAACATGCTCAATATGGTCTACAAGAAGTTTGTATGATGGTCTTGGCACTGCAAACAACTCCTCTCGTGCCTTTTCGTAAGCAGCCTTTCTTCTCTTGCAACGCGGATGCAGCTGATAGTCAATAAGAGCTTCATCATACGCATCACACAAATCACCGGCAACCTTTGAGTAGTTTGGATCAATAAATGAAGAATAAAAATTAATTTGGATAACACCGCCTGCAGCTGCAAGATCCTTAATCATCTGGTCCGTCATATTTCTCGGATGGTTACACAAAGCTCTGCAACAAGAGTGCGTTGCTACAATTGGAGCCTTTGAATACTTAAGACAATCGTAGAACGATTCATCAGAAAGGTGAGAAACATCTATAATCATTCCCAATCTGTTCATCTCCTTAATTACCTCAATACCAAATGGACTCACTCCGTTCCATCTCTTGACTTTTGGTGCGCAAGAGTCGCAGATTTCATTATTGCCGGCATGGGTAAGTGTCATATACCTAACGCCCATCTTGTAAAACAGATACAACAATGTAAGATCTTTCTGAATTGGAGAACCATTCTCAAGACCAATGAAAATGGCTGTTCTGCCTTGGGCTTTAAGTTCACGAGCCTCTCTTACTGTGGTTGCCAGGCCCACTTTTTTAGGATTTTCGTCACATACCTTATGGGTACGTGCAATCAGTTGGAGGGCTCTTCTTGTAGCCTCATCAGGTGCGAGTGAATTTGAAGTATATGCTGCAAAGAAGACTCCGTCAACTCCGCCCTCTTTCAATCTGTCAAAATCTATATGTCCCAATTTCCTTCTCTTTGAAACATCCTGGTTTCTGATTATTGCCAATGGTGTATCACTATGTGAATCAAGCACAAATGCCTGTTCGTGCAACTCTTTTGCTGTCATAACTATTTATTTTATTATTAATCAGTTCTATGTTTTATTACTTCATATAGGTATATCTGTAATCAGTTGGAGATACCAAAGTCTCTTTTATTGTTCTTGGTGTTACCCAACGGATAAGGTTGAATTCACCACCAGCCTTATCATTTGTGCCGGACGCCCTTGAACCTCCAAACGGTTGCATACCTACAACAGCACCGGTAGGTTTGTCGTTTATATAGAAGTTGCCGGCACAATACCTCAATGCCTGAGTAATCTTCTCTGCAGCAACCCTATCCTGTGCAAAAACCGAACCTGTAAGGCCGTATGGCGATGTGGATTCACAGTAATCAATAGTCTCCTCAAGTCTATCATTTTCATACACATAAACTGTAAGTATTGGACCAAAAATCTCCTCTTCCATAGATTTGAAATGAGGATTTGAAGTCTCAATTACTGTTGGTTCTACAAAATATCCTACAGATTTGTCGTAACCTCCACCAACAACTATATTGGCATCAGATGCAGCCTTTGCATACTCAATGTATGAGGCACAATTGTCAAATGAGGTCTCGTCAATTACCGCATTTATAAAGTTCATAGGGTCTGAAACCTCACCCATTGTTACCTCAGCTGCACGTTTTCTTATTCCCTCAAGCACACTGCTCCACAAACTCCTTGGCACATACATTCTTGAGGCAGCAGAGCATTTCTGCCCCTGGAACTCGAATGCGCCACAGAATGCAGCATTTGCAACAGCCTCTGCATCTGCAGATTCGTGTACAAAGATAAAATCTTTACCACCTGTCTCACCTACAAGTCTTGGGTATGTCTTATACTTATGCAGATTCTCACCTGCCTGTTTCCAAAGTGTATTGAATGTTGCACTTGAGCCTGTAAAGTGAATGCCTCCAAAATCTGGAGAATCCATCACAACACTGCCAATCAATGAACCCTGGCCACACAAGAAGTTTACAACTCCCGCAGGAAGGCCCGCCTCAATAAAGACTTTCATCACATAATAATTTGAAAGCAGGGCAGTTGTAGAGGCTTTCCATACAGTGGTATTACCCATCATGGCTGGTGCCATATTCAAGTTTGAAGCAATTGATGTAAAATTGAACGGAGTTACCGTAAAGATAAACCCCTCCAGAGGCCTGTACTCAACCGAATTTATCTGTCCGTAAGCAGATTTTGGTTGGGTTGCATATATCTTGCAGGCGTAAGCTACATTATAACGCAAAAAATCGACCAACTCACAAACGGAATCAATCTCTGCCTGATAAATATTCTTGCTCTGACCCAACATACAAGAGGCATTTATGACTGCTCTATACTTTCCAGCTATAAGATCTGCAGCTTTCAACATTATTGATGCCCTTACCTGCCAATCCATCTCACTCCACTCCTTATGTGCCTTCATTGCTGCATCTATAGCCATTTTAACCTCCTTTTCAGAGGCCTTATGATATGTTGCAAGAATATGTTTATGATTATGAGGCATTACCACAGTGCCTGTATTTCCAGTCCTTATCTCCTCACCACCAATAACAAGCGGTATATCCACTACAGAAGAACTCTGCCTCTCCAATTCTGCATCAAGTGCAATTCTTTCAGGACTTCCTTCCAGATAACTTTTTACCGGCTCATTGGCCGGAACAGGAAATGAAAATATTGAGTTGTTCATAATATGTTATTTTTTTGCAATTAGTGAGTAAATTTACAGAAAATATTTTAAAAAAATATGCAACATCAGGCAAAAAGCCACGTCTTATAGGTAGAAAAGCAGATGTACTTAACTACTTTTTAAATGCCCCTACAGAAAAATGACAAAGAGAGTACCGGACATAGAGAAACTATATAACTCATACTCACGTAAACTTTACTTCACCAGCCTGCGCATTACAGCAAACAGTTTTGATGCACAAGAGGCTATGCATGATACTTTCATAAAGTTTTACAAACTAAAGGAGAAAGAGAATATAGAGAGAATAGACAGCTGGCTTACAAGTGTTTGCATACGTATTTCAATTGATATTCTCAGAAAACGCTACCGTGAGGGCACATTTAAATCAGAGCTGCAAAAAGAGATAACAAAAGAGGAGTTGATTGAAGAGCCGCCAAGCAGCAAAACAAAGCCGGAAGAGTACACTATTGAAGCAGTAAAGGAGTCTCTCCTTCTTCTTCCCGACGGCTACAGGCTTATTCTCTCCCTCCATCTTTTTGAAGGATATGACTATGAAGAAATTGCCCAGATAACCGGTCTGAAGGAGAGTTCAATAAGGAGCCAATACATGAGGGCAAAAAAGAGATTGGCTGAAATGGTTACAAAACAAATTTAATTTGGCCTGAATTAATGAAAACCAAAGAGATATCTGATATGGAAAATATAGAACAATATATACAAGGGAATTTGGAGAAGTTTGACTGCGGAGAGATGCCAGCAGATCATAAGGATGTATTTATGAAAAAAATTGCAAGCATTGAAGAAGAGCTTATTAATGAAGAGGTTGGCAGGATTCCTCACAAGTCAAAACGATTATTTTTCAACAGCCGAAGGGTTATTATAGCCATTTGCTCAGCCGCAGCAATACTTCTGATTGCTCTATTTGCAAATCCTCCTCATAGAGGGGAA
>JAFZFL010000219.1 GCA_017555925.1 Bacteroidales bacterium
CTGTCTCGGCATCGACTCCGCCTTCCAACTCCTGGACGGCCTTCACCATCTCACTTTCTGTGTGTACCTTTCGTTTCATAGACACAAATCTAAGGATTTTTGTCTAATTCGAAACTGTCCGACTAACAGGGAAGGCTACACAATAATTCTATCATTTATAGGAATAATCTCAGCAAAAGCCAGTTGACCCATAAATTTATCTGGAATTGGAGACAATCTTGTAAATTTAAACGGATATGAACGTGACATTATATCTTTTACTTTATATGTATATACCGTACTTAAAGGTAAATGAACAATATAATAAGTACTGTCATTACCTGTTGTAAAATGCACATATGTCATACCCATAACATATTCTCCGGGGCCTCTGCCAATAGCCGCAAAACTCTTCAAGTACTCACCTGTTTTCTTTGTAAACAGATGCTGAGTATGTTCAAAATCAGATCCAGTCACCACAATAAAGTCATCATTTATACCAAGTTTATGATAATGCGTAGTTTCTTTTTCTATCTTAGAAATTTCAATAACATCGGCATATTTAGCCTTGCTCAAATCTGGAGGTATAAAGGCCAAAGGATTAACATTGCCACTATTACAGGATGTAAAAACTATAATAGTGGCAATAATATAAGAGAGATTGATGAATATTTTATTTGTCTTCACCTTTTGTTTCTTTTAAGTTGTTACAAATATTTACTTAGTTATCATATCTCCATATATCCCAATCTATAATCCCCTTCCTCATAATTACCATATAAAAGATAAAGTCTACCATCCGTCATATCATACTGCAAATCAAACACATGCGCATTTATTTTATAGAGTTCCAATAAATTACCATTCCAGTCATACTCCATAATATAATATAGATTATCTTTCCAACTAAACTTTCTGCCATAATAAAGCGCATATATTCTCTCTTGAGATGATGTCATATCCGTAAAACCAGTTACATTATCTTCATGAGATTCAACGCCATAAGCACCTGGCCGCGAAGCAGACTCGATGTATAACTTGGGAACATGATACCGATTCTCTTTCAAAAGTGAAATTGAGTCATTTTCAAGCGAATAAATTCCCATATATGCGCCACAATGAGTTGCGGAAACCATTCTCTTGCAATCTGGTCTAACCGCTATCCTAAGACTAGCAAACATTCCCTCTATTATAAGTCTTTTATCTCTTATTTCATCTATTTGAGGATAAACCGCAAAAGTATCAAGTAAAACGCCATCTTTGTCATACATCCTGAATATAGTATTATTCTTTCTCTTATTGGATGGATTTACTATAATCTTATCATTCATTGGAATAATATCCCTTGAAGAAAGCTGCCCCAGCACCTTGGTGGGAGAAGAAGACAATCTTGTAAATTTAAATGGAAGAGATCTACGATTCATTATCTCATTTGTTCTATATGTATATACTGTGTTCATTGGCAAATGCACAATATAATATGTACTATCATTACCAGTAGTGAAATGCACAGAAGTCCACCCCATAATAAATTCTCCCGGCCCCCTGCCTGCAGCAGCAAAACTTTTCAAGTATTTTCCCGTGGTTTTGGAAAATAAATGTTGGGTATAGACTAAATCAGAACCTGATGCCACAATAAAGCTATCTCTTACGGCAATGCTCATATACCCCGTGGTCTCTTTCTCTATCTTGGTTATTTCAATAACATCTGCATCTTTAGCCTTGCTCAAATCTGGAGGTATAAAGGCCAAAGGATTAACATTGCCACTATTACAGGATGTAAAAACTATAATAGTGGCAACGATATAAGAGAGAATGATGAATATTTTATTTGTCATATTTTGTCTTTTTAGTTACCTTCCTCAACAGGAGTTGAAAAATCATAGGCGCATTCTGAACAAATTCCTCGTGTTAATATTCCTTTTCCTTTTCTAGGGTATGAAGTATCAATAGGCCCATACTCTTCACCGCACCCTCTACAATATGCAACACAAACATCATCCGTATTATTTAGGCATTTCCCAAAAATGGTAGGCTTAACCTCACATTCCTCATTCTGAGCAACAGAAAAAATTGCTGTTAATAAAATTGTCACAACAGACAAACTAATAATCAATAAACCTTTTTTCATCTTTTGTTTGTTTTAAGTTGGTTATAAAATTTTTTAAAATCTTTATCAAAAGTATCGCCACAGAAGATAACTTTCTTGCCTTGTGAAATTAAAATTGTATCTTCTGAACTCATTTCATTATCTACTCTGAATTTATAATCTACCTCTTGTATTACAGGATATTCAATTTGTATAATGTTTCTAACATATTTAACAAATGGCTGAATGCTACCGTATGAATAATTAATGACAAATACCGGACTGAGCAACTTATGCTCATCTATAAACTTATACCACCATTGCAATTCAGTCATACAGGATGAGCAACTTGCATCAATACAAATAAACGCTACATAATGATTTTTCTTAACAAAATCATCCAATAGCACCTCTTCGTAATCCTTAGTAAAAACTACTTGATTGGGCTCAATTTCTATACAAGATGAACTGCTTGAACAACCCGCAATAACGGTTACAGCTATAACAAATAGTATTTTTACAATATGCATTAACATTTGATAATAACTTATCTACAACACAAACCATCCTTGTGCATAAATTTCAGGAGAGTCTATGATTATATAATAGGCACCACTGGCAGATGGCAAATCAAGGGTTATCACGGTTGGAATGTTTGCCATTGCAACATCTGATGCAACAATCTGTCCCAAAGAGTTAAAAACGGTTATGTGAGTTTCTCCTAACCCAAAAAGTTCTACTTCAACAATACCTGAAGTCTCAAATAAATATGCATTCAAATATGGCGTTACAATTGACCTCTCATTACCATTATTGTTTCCAATAGGAGGATTTGTTATGGTAAGGTCTATTTCACTTTTTTCATCATTTCCATCATTTGCACCTCCATTACCTGCATAAATTAACGATGCAATTAAGGACATAAATGCCGCTAAAATAACTTTTTTCATTTTTCTCTTTATTTATAATTTAATGTGATAAATATAGAAAAAATGAAGTCTTACATCATAAAAAAAGTTTGACACAGCTGTTTTTATACAGCTGATTTACAGATATATAAAATTTTATTTTTTGAAAAAGTTTGACACTCGGCAAAAAAGTTTAACAAAGTAGCCCATTTATGTAGTTTTTAAGATTGGTAGCATGGTTATCTATTCCCAATTTTTCCCTTATACAACTGCTTATGTGATAGTGACGGCTTTTGTTGGTATAGAATCCTATATCCTTACCATTCATTCCTATTGCAAAGAGACAACAATACTCCATCTCCATTTCTGTAAGATTCCTTTCTTTCAGATATGATATGAATTTTGGATGAGTAGATGTGTAAACAAGCAACAGGGAGTGCA
Source organism: Bacteroidales bacterium (assembly GCA_017555925.1). The sequence continues at coordinate 3,418 of JAFZFL010000219.1, forward strand.
TAAACTCTTCCCTATCCTCTATAATAGTGTCTATCTTTTGCCATAACTCCTTTTCATCTCTGATTCTGGATATGAAGAGTTGGTTCAACAAATCTATTCTCTCCATTATTATATCTGTTATTGATTTGTCAAGCGACATATTTGAGTCAAGCAGATCTTTCAAACTCAAAACCTCTTCTTCCAAAAGTGAATAAGAATGTGCCAATTTCTCCTTTTCTGCCTCTAACAATCTCTTCTCAAGTATGCTTGACTTTAATTTTTGCCGGATAATAACTATAACAAGCAGTAATATGAGAATGATAGATATGGATGCTGACAGTGTATGTTTCCTGAAGTTTTCTTTTTCTGCATTTTCCAGTTTAAGACTATACCGCTCCTCTATAAACTGCGTATCACTTTTAAGTTTTGAGACATTTACTGAATCACTTCTCAAAAAATACTGCTTGTAGTGGAACAAAGCATCAGAAATATTGCCTGAATTCTCATGCAATTCCGACAGTATAGCATGGTATCTGATATTCTGATCTGCATTATATTTGTTATATAGCCCTATAGCATCAAAACCACTATCATAATCACCTGTGAGCAAATATGCAGCAGCAACTGAAAGCCAAGGAATTTGTGAATGTTCAACGTTTCTCAAATAATCAGATAGTGTATTCTTAAGACTATCCTTTGAATATTGCATCTCATAACTGAGAATAGCCTCAAAACATCTATTTTTATCAGCCTTTTTATCGCTTAGGGCAATTTTTTTTAGATGTTCTATTTGATTTTTGGCTTTTATAGAATCATTCTTTGCAGAATATCCATAGTATACGTTAATCAAGGAATTTATCTCAGAGCGCCTGTTTCCTCCCTTGGAAAAATAATGAGAAGCTTCCTGCATACATTTTATATATGTATCAAAGTTCCTTAAATTGTAGTATATGTTACCCTGGGCATACAGCATCCTGGCCCTGGTCAGATTGTCATTTGAGAGTTTACCCTCATCAAGACCTTTTACCAAAGCGGCCATTGCAGACTCTTCATTATGCTGGTTTCTGTAAATGACACTTTTATAATAGTACATGCGGAGTTTGTCTGTTTCACTGCCTTTGTGTGCATAATAATCAATGGCAGGCTGCAATACAGAAAAGTCTGTTGTATCAATATAATTCTTGTCCAAAGCCATTGAGAGAAGCAGGGCATACCTTGCCTTTATTTTGGCACCATGAAGCTGAGGTTTGTCTATTGATTGGAGTACAGTTAGGGCACTGTCGGGATAATGCTCAATATACGAATCAACACTATCCAACAATTCATGGATTGCTTTATTGCTATTGCAGGAGAATAATAGAAAAGAGACTGCAAATAAAAGGGAACAAAATACTTTTTTATACATTGGAACTATATTACTGGGCTATAAATCTGTAAGCAATCTCGCCTATCTGCTTCTCCGGTGCAGTTTGCGATGCAGAGAATCTGCTTCTTTTGGCAGCAGTAACAGCAGCCTTTATAAGGCACTCATCAGAAGATGAAGACCCTTCAATTATAGATGCTGCAATAACATAACCTTTTCTGTTTACAGTAATCTGCACGTACACATCACCTCCACCATAACATTTGTATACAGGCACAGGCAATGACATACCCTTTCTACCATCCAGGCTGTATGACAATACAGAAGGGCCCTTATATGTCTCAGATTTTTGCGTCTTTTCTTTCTGATGAGGATTTGCAACATCATCACTTCCCTGTTCCATCATTGCCTCTCTTCGTGATGCATCAAGTTTTCTTTGCAACTCCCTTGCCTCATCATATACCTGCGAAGGATTCTTGAAACGGTCATCCCTCAAATTTCTGCCGCTGCTCCTGTCTACAGCAACATTCCTGTATGCAGATGCCGACACATTTCCACTTAACAGATCCTCTACAGCCTTCTGCGCCTGAATCTTTATCTCCTCCTCCTTAATACGCTGTTCTTCCTGCTCAACACCAGTAAAATCAAGTACAAAAGCTGCCTCCTCGGCTATAACATTACTTATAGTTGTTGCCAATAAAATAATGATTATAACCAAGTGAAATACAACTGTTGAATAGAAGCCTATCTTCCGTTCCTTTGTATTGAGGAACTCCCTCTCTATGTACTCTTTTACTTTCCTGAACATTTCAACTCCTTTTCAATTATAGCCATAAGCATATCAATTGCCACCTGATTATGGCCTCCTTGAGGAATTATTATATCTGCATAGCGCTTGCTTGGCTCTATAAACTGCAGATGCATTGGTTTTACCGTCTGATCATAACGGCGGAGAACCCATTCAACTGTTTTACCCCTCTCTACAATATCACGTGAAATCACCCTTGAAAGACGATCATCTGCATCGGCATCAACATAGACTTTTATATCCATCATTTCACGCAGTTTCTCACAGGTAAATATAAGAATACCCTCTACAATTATAATATGGGCGGGCCTTACTGAAACGGTCTCTGTCTTTGATCTTGAACAGGTAACATAAGAGTAAACCGGCTGTTCAACCGGCTTACCCTCTTTAAGTGTATTCAAATGCTCAACAAGGTAATCAAAATCTATGGAATCAGGGTGATCAAAATTGTGTACAGCCTTCTCCTCCTCCGTAAGATGGCTGCTGTCTTTGTAATAGGCATCTTGTGGAATAACCACAAAATCCTCATCACTCATCAACTCCTTAAGCTTGCGCACCACGGTAGTTTTACCGGAACCGGTTCCGCCTGCAATACCTATTATAAGCATATTTTATTTTTATAATATTAAAACTCTGCCGATTTTGGAGTACGTGGGAAAGGAATCACGTCACGTATATTTGACATACCTGTTACAAAGAGAAGCAATCTCTCAAATCCCAAACCAAATCCGCTGTGAGGCGCTGTTCCAAATCTGCGTGTATCCAAGTACCACCACAATCCTTTGGTATCCATCTCAAGTTCCGCAATTCTTGCCTCAAGTTTCTCAAGGCTTGCCTCCCTCTCAGAGCCACCAATAATCTCACCGATCTTAGGGAAAAGCACATCCATTGCACGAACAGTCTTTCCATCCTCATTCTGCTTCATATAGAAAGCTTTAATATCTTTCGGATAATCTGTAAGAATAACCGGTTTCTTGAAGTGTTTCTCAACCAGATAACGCTCATGCTCACTTTGAAGGTCAATACCCCAACCTACAGGGTACTCAAATTTCTCTCCGCTCTCCTCAAGAATCTTCACGCCTTCGGTATATGTAAGTCTTACAAACTCAGTGTCTATTACACCTTTCAGACGCTCAATAAGCTCTTTGTCAAACATATCGTTCAAGAACTTGAGATCATCCATACAATTGTCAAGGGCATATTTTACAAGATACTTGATAAAATCCTCTGCAAGATCCATATTGTCTGTAATATCGTTGAAAGCAACCTCAGGCTCCACCATCCAGAATTCTGCCAAGTGGCGTGGTGTATTTGAGTTCTCTGCTCTGAATGTAGGGCCAAATGTATAGATGCTGCCCAATGCCATTGCGCCAAGCTCTCCCTCCAACTGACCGCTCACTGTAAGCGATGTCTGGCGGCCAAAGAAATCCTGTGAAAAATCAACTTTACCATCCTCTGTCTTAGGAACATTGTTCAAATCCATAGTTGTAACCTGAAACATTGCTCCTGCGCCCTCACAGTCAGATGCCGTGATAAGTGGAGTATGCAAATAACAGAATCCTTTAGAGTTAAAGTAGTTATGTATTGCAAATGCCATCGCATGTCTTATTCTCAATACACAGCCGAATGTGTTTGTACGAGGTCTCAAATGGGCAATCTCCCTCAAGAACTCCATACTGTGACCCTTTTTCTGCAATGGATACACCTCTGCATCTGCCTTACCATACAATTCAATCCCAGTAGCCTGAATCTCTACGCTTTGTCCTTTACCCAAAGACTCAACAAGATTACCTTTAACCGCAATACAGGCACCTGTTGTAATATCTTTCAAAAGATCTTCCGAGAAGTTCTGGGTATCGCAAACTACCTGTATATTATTTACAGAAGAGCCGTCATTCAATGCTATGAAAGCAACATGCTTATTACCTCTTTTTGTTCTTACCCAACCTTTTGCCAAGACTTCACTTCCGGGAGCCTCTTTCAGTAATTGGGATACCGTTTTTCTTTTAATCTCGCTCATATTATGTATATTATATAGTTTTCTTCTAATAACCCACAAAAATACGAAGAAGAGTACTATTTAACAATACTCCTCTTCGCTTAAATTTAAAATTACCCCTACTATTTCACATATTTTCTTATAGCCTCACTCCATATGGCGTATCCCTCACTCTTTAAATGAAGGCCATCTGCAGTAATGGCAGGATTCATACTCTCTGTACCCTCCTCCAAAAATAGCGGGTGCAGATTAATGAACTTTATTCCAAGCCTCTCAGCCATATCCTCAAGTCGCTCATTAACAAGAGCTACCATATAAGTTTTACCGTCAAGTTTCTTATATCTCTTAAAACTTTCATTAAACGGAAGCATACTTTGAAGGTAAACCTTTGTTTTTGGAGACTCATCAATTATCCTCACCAGCACCCTCTCTATACGTGCAGCTATGGTATCTGCACTCAAATCATGGCTCACATCATTTGCCCCACAAAGAAAAAAGAGTTTGTAAGGTTTGCCTGATGTTATCTCATCCAATCTGTCATAAATGCCCTCAGCAGTATCTCCAACAATTCCCCTGTTTCTTATAGCACCACCCTTTTTATTGAGTTTAGCCTCAGTCTTGGAAAAATATTCACTCCAATCTCCCCCCTCTGTAAGACTGTCGCCCAACAAAACAATATCCTTCTCTGTAATTGGAGCCTCTTGCTCAAACTCCGCCACTCTTTTATAGTAGTGATCTGAGTACTTTTTGTTCTGAGCCTGCATTGCAGATGCAAATAATATGCTCATAACCAATATTATAACTTTTTTCATATATTTCATTTTTTATCCCGACAGATAATCTGCCACTAATTAATACCACAATATCTTTGATGGCGCACTCTCATTCCAGCAACGGTCTACCGCCGTAACCGCATATTTGCAACCCGCACCATGATTCTCATTCTCCTCCACCACATTGTACTCCATCCTATCTGTAATTTTTACTATATATTTTGAGTTTTGAAGATCTGGTTTCACACCTTCAGGAAAACAATAGACAATATAAAAGAGCGCTCTCTGCATTGGATTCTGGGCATCTCTTTCAGACTGTTTCCAACGTATTACCCTGCCATCTTTGGCAATATCCGTCAATGGATGAGGAGTCTTCCTGTCCAAATCAGTATATGCAGGAACAAGTGCAGGGTATTTCTGATAAACCTTAATAAGGCTGTCGGCAATATTATGAGAGTTTCTCACAATACTCCAACCGGGCCACCATACATTTCCATGTACATTGGGCAGCTCCCTCACAAGCTCCATTTTTCTCTTCATCTGAGTAGTCTTAGGATTGACAAGATCGGGCTCTTTAAAGGTGCTTATGCTTTGTCCTACATAAAAATGGCCTTTTGGCGTGTTATTGTTCCACCAGTGGATAAGAATATCATAATCTGCCTTTGGATGGCCTATTTTCCAATAAATTTGGGGTACATTGTAATCTATATAGCCATTTTCTACCCAAAGTGGCACATCTGCGTAAAGTTGTTCATAATTTGAGAGGCCGTTTGTTTCACTGCCACTGCCGTCGGGAGTATCCTTTTTGTTCCTGTGAATACCGAATGGACTTATACCAAATCTGACCCAAGGTTTGATCTTCTTTATTGCATGGTTAAGCTCCTTTATGAGAAGAGTTACATTATATCTGCGCCAGTCAGCCTTCTGTTCCGGCAAGGTAAAGCCATGTTCAGGGCCATACTTCTTAAATGCTGCTTCATCATCAAACTCCTCTCCTTCAATTGGATATGGATAAAAATAATCATCAAAATGAATTGCATCAACATCATAACGGGTTACAATATCTGATATAACCTTTACAGTATGCTCTCTTGATGCAGGCTCACATGGGTTAAAATATATCTGTTTGCCATGCTTTACAAAAATCTCAGGATTTTTGAAATAGATATGCTCTGCACAAAGTGTATCGGTCTCTTCTGAAGTTACTCTATACGGGTTGCACCAGGCATGGAGTTCCATTCCACGCTTATGGCTCTCCTCTATCATAAAGGCAAGAGGATCCCAATTGTCCTCCGGCGCTTTACCTTGTACCCCTGTAAGGTATCTGCTCCATGGTTCAAGATCAGACCTGTACAACGCATCTGCCGTTGGCCTTACTTGAAAGATTACCGCATTGCATCCTGCCAATTTAAGCGAGTCCAAGGTCTTTACAAACATCTCCTTTATCTGCCCTACGCTCATTGTACGCATCTGCTTGTTACCTACTGTGTGTATCCAAGCTCCTCTGAATTCACGTTTGGGCAGCTCATAATTATGCTTTGAGTTTTTGCCCGAACCCTTCGCAGCACTCTGTATTGCAAGCATAGCCGCCAACACAAATATGCTTGTTAAAATGTATCTTCTTAAACCGTATTCCATATTCATAGCCATTCTTATTTACACTCGGGAAACTTAAGGCCCATTGATGCCATAATCCTTTTAGGAATATCTGTATTATCCATCCTTCCAATAAATGCATCACTACCTGCACCTACTGCAAAAACAGGAACTGCACCACCAGTATGCGATGTGGTTGTCCAACCTATTTTTGCCGCTTTCGACAGAGAATCAACCGGTGTATGTTCCATATAGTTGTTTACATCTGCCCGTTGCTCTGTTGTAAGAGTTGATTTTCTGTCGGGAACAGCTGAAAGGTCAAAAACATAACCTTTTGTACGCCCCAAAGTAAGTCCGCCGGTCTCATGATCTGCTGTAACAACAATAAGGGTCTCATCAGGATGCTGGAGATAGAACTCATATGCAACCTGTATAGCCTCATCAAAATCAATCATCTCGTGAATTGTATTGGTAACATCATTTGCATGGGCAGCCCAATCTATCTGTCCGCCCTCTGCCATTATAAAGAAGCCTTTATCATTGTCAAGAAATTCAATAGCACTCTTTACCACTTGTGCCAGACTCAAATCACTCTCTGTTCTTTCAAAAGAGTAAGGCAATATTGATTCTGCTTTTGAACTCTCCTGGAAAAGTATGATTTTATCTGCTCCCATTTTCTTCTCCTCATACTCATTGGTTCCAAAAGCAACTCTATATCCATTTTCTGCTACAATATCATATATAGGTTTTCTATCCCCTTGTTTTTCAATTCCTCCAAAACCACCGCCACCAAAGAACTCATAATTGCTTGACGGCAACTGGCATGCTATGGCATAATAATCATTTCTAAATGCCGAATGAGCATAAAATGACGCAGGTGTGGCGTGATCAATTGTAACACTCGACATTATGCCCACTTTATAGCCCTCATCGTGAATAAATTTGGCAATACTATAAATGTTTGAGGTATCAGGAGCAACACCCAACATACCATTATTGGTTTTATAACCTGTTGAGAGTGCAGTGCCTGCCGCTGACGAACATGTAATCATATTGCTTGCAGAATAAGATGTAGCCATACCCATTGCAGGGAATTGGGTAAACAACAATGGTTCGCTTCCTATTTTATTCTGCTTTACGGCATTATATGCCTCAGCTAACGCTATATGGGAAAAACCCATTCCATCACCAATAAAATAGAAAACATACTTTGCCTGCTTATCGCACTTTGTAGAGCATGAGGCAAACATCATGGAGAAAACCAGCACGTAAGAGATAACTTTAAAAGCAGATTTTTTCATATACTGTTAATTTTAATTATTATTCAAAAAGTGACTTCAAAGGTACAAAAAAAAGAGGTAACCCATACAGGTTACCCCTCATTTATGATCTGGACCTTGAGACTATCTCTCACCACCAGCCTGACGTGCAGAATACATAATCTTAAGAGCAGAACAACGTCTTAGCTCTTGTTTCACGTCAGTAATGATACCCATACGAACATTCTCGTCAGCTTTAATTACAACTGTCATGAAAGTTCTGTCAGCCTCGCTCAAATTCTCGCGCTCAGCTGCAACGAAGTCTCTGATATCATCAGTTGTCTTGAATGAATCATTCAACTGAATACGTGCATCTGTACCAAACTCTGCCTGTTTTGAAATTACAGGAGTACCAATGTTGATATATGATGCAAGGTCTTTTCTCTCCAACTTAGCAATCTCTGATGCTTGTGGAAGTTTTACTGTTACAAGCGCAGTCTCTTCTCTCAACTGTGTTGTTGCCATAAAGAAGAATAGCAACATAAATACGATATCAGGAAGAGATGTGGTTGCCAATGGTGGAACCTCTTTTTTACCACCTCTGTTAAATTTTGCCATAATCTATATTCCTCCTAATTATCTACGTTTACTAATATCTTTAGGCTCGGCCTCAGAAATATTTTGTGGGATAGCTTCACGAACAATCTTTTGTTTGTCTTCATCCAACGCGTTATATTTCTTGCCATAATTTTTCACTGCAAAATCGTCACGAATTTCGTTGAACGCTTTAACCAACTCATTCTGTACCTGCAAGTAAGAATTGTAGCTGGTTCCACGGTCATTCTGCAATGATACAACACCTTTAGAAACTGCATACTGGCCAAATCCCTCAATATCCTTCATCTCCTTCTCAGGAAGATTCTCAAGGTTCAAAGGATTAGTAACGAACTCAACAATCTTGTCTTTGATCTGATTAATCTCCAAGATCTGACCACCTGCAATAACTCTGTCTGCAGCATTAATCTTAACCTGGATAATGTTTCTACGGTTAACTTTAACATCCTCTTGTTTCTGATTCTCATCAGGCATAGGAGGCAAACGACGCTGAAGACCTTTATCGGAGTTCATTGTTGTTGTAGTCAACCAGAAGATCAATAGCAAGAAAGCGATATCGGCCGATGATGAGGCGTTTATACCTTCTGCATTTCTCTTAATAGCCATAATCTAATGTGTTATATCTAATAATTATTTATTTCTTGCACTGCTGATAACTGGACCAAGAACAATACCCAAAACTGCAACTGCAAACAATAGGGCAGTAAGGATCAAACCAGCATCAGTGTATTTCCAAGCTGACTCACTTGCAGCAATTCTTGAACCCTCAACTGGCTCTGCAGAAGCAAGGAAATAAGAAATTACGCAAAGAACAGCCACAAAGCCTACTTTAACCAACGCACCTTTCATTCCTTTACCGTTGCTGAAGAATAGAGGCATAAGAACTGCACCTACCAATGCAACAGCTGAAAGAGCTAGTGCCCAGTTGATTATAGTTGTTACCATAGACTCTGATCCTCCTGAAGTATAAAATACAACTGCAAGGATAGCAGAAACTAGTAGCAACAAAACTGAAATATATTTTGTGAACTTCATTTTAAATCAAATTATTTTTTAGAGTATTTAACAACCAAATCAACTAGAGAAATAGAAGCGTCCTCCATAGAAAGAACGATGCTATCAATCTTAGAAACGATATAGTTATAGAAGAATTGAAGGATAATAGCA
>JAFZFL010000220.1 GCA_017555925.1 Bacteroidales bacterium
ATTGCTTACCACCCCAACCGTGGGTGCATCAGGTGCAATTTATGGTCTGTTGCTGGCATATGGAATGTTGTTCCCTAACAATGTGATGCAGCTGATATTCCCTCCGGTTGCCCTTAAGGCCAAATGGTTTGTACTTATTTTTGGTGCGCTGGAGTTAATGCTGGGATTGTCGGGAAGAGGTGGAAATGTGGCTCATTTTGCACACCTTGGGGGTATGATCTTTGGATTCTTCCTCATCCTGTATTGGAAAAAGAACAATAGAATGTACTACTGATGAGATCGAGGAGAAAGAGCGGGGAGAGAAAAAAATCTCCCTTTTTGTTTGGACTTGTCTTCAGGATAATCCTGATTGCAGCAGCTGCATCTATGTTCCTTTCTTACCTTTCCGTATATGTAAATCCTTCAAAATTTGCTCTGCCGCTTTTTTTCGGACTCTATTTTATCCCTATTCTGGCTATAAACCTGCTGCTGTTTCTGGCGGCAGTGCTCCGCAGGAGTGCCAGTGCATGGATTGCCCTTGTAGCTATACTTCCAGCAATACTTTACTCAGAGCTGTTCTTTAAAATAGGGTACAACAATGAAGCTGAGAAGGAGGGGATTGAACTTAAAATAGAGAGCTATAATGTGGGTATGTTCTCCTCTTCTGAGAGAGAACTTGACAGAGAAGAGTGCCGCCAAGAAATTGGGAAACATATTACAGAAGAGGACCCACACATATTATGTCTTCAGGAGTTCTTTGCAGAGAATTACATTCAGGCCGACACAATCTACAGCCAGTACCCCTACCGCCACTACCACCTTTTTAAAGCCCGTAACGGCAAACTCTTTGGAAACATTATACTCAGTAAATTCCCGATAGGTGAAAAAGGGAGAATCAGTTTCTCCAACAGTACAAACCTCTCAATTTTTGCAGACATAAAACATTATGGCAGAACCATTCGTGTATACAACAACCACCTGCAATCATATAACGTATCATTTACAACCCTTGCACAGAAGTTTGCTGGGAACAATGAACTTGACAGAGATGAGATTACCAGAGATATTGTTGAGACCCACGAAAAGATGAAAGGTACTTTCATCAAGCGCTCAGAGCAGGTTGGGAGCATAATTGAACATATAAACAAAACCTCACATAGTGCCATAATTTGCGGAGACTTTAATGACACACCTATGTCATATACATACCATACCCTTGCCAGACAACGCAAAGATACCTTTAAGGAGGCTGGAAAAGGGTTTGGGGCATCGTTTATCCCTATATGGCCGTTGCTTAGAATAGATTATCTTATTGTACCACAAGAAGCAGAATGTCTTGACCATACGGTTCACAAGGTCAGGTTATCAGACCATTACCCTATAAGTTCAAGTATCGTACTCTAAAAAATAAAAGCCTGCGGCACCGGTATTGTTACCAAAGCCGCAGGCTTCCGTTTTGTAGTAAGGTTAAATTTAGGTTTTGTATCTCTTAGAATTTGAATCTCAAACCAAGACCTGGCATAATGGCACTCTTAGTGTAATCTGCTACAAAGTTGCCATTGTCGTAAGAACCTGTAGTTTTCTCACCTCTAAGGTATCCTACAGCAAGATCTACTGCCAAGAATTTGGTCGGGTTCAAAGTAGCACCGGCAGTTACTCCGTATGAGTTTGCACTTGGAGTCTCCGGGTTATAGTTGTCCATCTGTACTGGAGGAGTGTCCATATATACACCTGCTCTTACAGCAAAGAAATCAGAAACTACACACTCTGCACCAAGTCTTACAGCTACAGTATTCTTGTAATTTTTCTCTGAAGACTGTACATAATCACCAGCTGCTGTTTTAAAAGTGATGTCAAGTTTGTCATATGCGCTCCAGCCAGTGAACTGAGCCTCTCCTGTAATTGTCCAAGCCTCAGTTGGCTTATAGGTTATACCTGCACTGAAGATGCTAGGAATTGGCATAGATGCGCTGAACTGTGTATCATCAAGCATACCCATTGTAACAAGCTGTGTCTGCGTACCTTTAATAGTAGCAACTGTACCTTTTGGCAACATGCCTGCATCCTCCAAACCTACAAGAGGAGTGGTGTCAAATGATTTGATGGCGCCAACAACTTTCTCTGCGTTGTCGTTAACATAGTCCAACTCAGCCTCTCCTCCCACTACAGACAATTTCATTTTTGAACGGTAAGTTGCTGCAAGGGTAACTTTTGGAGAAACATTTACCATAACACCCACATTAAAACCGTAAGCCACCTCAGATGAACCCTCCAACTCAATTCCTACAGGAGTTTGATTGTTGAATGACTCAATCATACCAGGAAGTGGAGCCAAAGCCGGCATCATTGAAGAGAGCTGGCCTGCCATTGCGCCAAGCGAATTGAATGCATTTGCTGCTATAAGACCTTTTCTCTGCTCAAATGAACCAAAGTCAATCATAAGGCCAGCACCTACGCTTACAAAATCCGCTATTTTATAAGAAACAGTTGGCTGAACGCAGAATGCTTTTAGAGAAACATCCTGAATCATTGTTGCTCCTGCCCAGTTGTCACCCCAAACCAATGAGTTGCCGGCAGGGTTTGTAAGGCTTACTCCAAATGCAAAATTCTCTGCAGGTTTGTAGCCAATGTATCCGTAAATTGGAGTGCTGACAGGGTTATTTGTCTGGTGAGTGTAACTGCCCTGCTCAAATTCTACTTTAGATTTGATTGCTATTGTTCCAAGTGAAATGTCAAATTTTGAGTTCATGAATGCCATACCGGCAGGGTTGAACAACATACTCTCTGCACCAAGTTTAAGAGCTGTACCAGTGTGGGCCATACCCCACTGTCTTGCACTTTGTGAATTAATCTGGTATCCCTCTGCATTTGCAGTAAGTGAAGAAAGTACTGCTGCTGCAACAAGAACCATTTTGTTTGCTAATTTTCTGAATCTCATTTTTTATAGGTTTAGTTAAAAACGGCGGCAAAGGTAATCAAAATTTTTAATATACCAAATTTACACAATTCGCGCAATAATCAGAAAATGAGCATAATATAATTACACACAGGGAATGCATGTGTGAAATAATAAAAAGGGGCAGATTAAACCTGCCCCTTTTGTACTATTGGAATGAATCTTCTAACTAATTGTTATTCATCTGTTTGATATCTATCTGCTCTTTCTGCGAATCTCCAATCAGATACTCACAGAAATGGTCTGCCATTCTCCAGAAGAAATATTCTGTCATATCACCAAATGAGTGTCTCTGGCCAGGAAGGATAAGCATCTGGAAACGTTTGTTGGCTCTGATAAGTGCATCAACAACTCTAATTGTATTACCCGGATGCACGTTGTTGTCTATATCACCGTGAATCAACAACAGATTGCCTTTCAAATTCTTTGCTAACTGCTGGTTGGTATTGATACTGTATTTGAAAGTGGTGTCACCCTTCTCCGATACCTCCTCCAATACTCCGTGATGCTGCTCGCTCCACCAGCGGTTGTATATAGTGTTGTCGTGGTTACCTGCACAAGACACAGCTGCCGAGAAGAAGTCTGGGTATTTGAGGATTGCAGCTGTAGACATAAATCCTCCACCTGAATGGCCGTGAATACCAACTTTGTTCCCATTTATGAATGGATGGCGCGCTGCCAACTGCTGAACAGTAACTTTCTTGTCCTCCAAACCATAGTCTCTAAGATTGCCGTAACCAAAGTTATGGTACCATTTTGAACGGTTAGGGTGTCCTCCTCTGTTACCTACAGTTACAACAATGAATCCAAGCTGTGCAAGTCGGTCAACTCTATCCATACTTTTTGTCCAGGATGAGTTGTTGGCCTCTGTCTGAGGACCAGGATATACATACTCAATGATAGGGTAAAGTTTGGTTGAATCAAAATCAAAAGGTTTGTACATTACACCATAAAGGTCAGTAATACCGTCACCTGCTTTAACTGTAAAGATCTCCGGGAATTTGTATCCGCGTGCAAACAACTGGCTCAAATCGGCCTCCTCCAAATCCATAATTTTACGGCCTGTGTTGTCATAAAGGGCAGTTTTAGGGGTACAATCCACTCTTGAGTAGTTGTTTACAAAGTATTTGTTGTCGTCAGACATATTCACTTTGTTGTCAAAGTCTCCTTTGTTCAAAAGTTTTACATTGCTGCCGTCCAAGTTTGCACTGTATGCATACATATAGTAAGGGTTAATCCCC
>JAFZFL010000221.1 GCA_017555925.1 Bacteroidales bacterium
GAGCCTGAAACAGAATATGTTATTGTAGCTGCTGTAATGGATTTGGCTGAAGAAGAAGTTATTGCTTCAGAACCATTGACAGTTACAACAACTCCAGAGGAGATTGTAGCTCCATCTGTTGGGGATTTCTACTACAGCGACGGTTCGTGGAGCAAAGAATATAATCCTGAAAAGACCCCTATCGGTATTGTCTTCTTTACCGGGGAGGCAAAAGATTTCTCTGATAGGGCTGCTTATTACACCAGAAAAGATGGTTCGGCTATGGAAGAGATCAAAGGTTATGTAGTGGCTCTTAAAGATGCTACCCCTGCCGGTTCTGATGGTGTATGGTGGAGCTTCTTCAGTGCAACTGCTGAAGCAACCGGTGTTTCTGTTGAAGTTGACGACTTCCTTGGTTATACCAATACACTTGCTATCAAGGCTCAGGCAGAAAAACTTGGAGTAGGTTTCTCCGATTCCCATGACAGCTATCCTGCAGCATATGTGGCATCTGTAGGTTATGAAGAAGTTTGTCCTTCGCCTCAAAGAAGTTCTGGATGGTATCTTCCTGCAGCGGGCCAATTGCAATATATTTGGGATCAGGCATATTTTAACCCTACAGGAAACCTTATCGGTTGGGTAGAGGGTTCAATTGAAGCACTGGGCGACCTTGCAGCTCCTATGTACGCAGTCGATTCTGAATATTGGTCATCAACTGAACAAGTGGACTCTTTTGCAACTTCTGTACGTGCATATTATGTATGTTTTGACTCTTCAATGTTCCAACCCGGCTTTACAAATTGGTACAATAAAAACAATGATATCAGAGTAAGGTCTATTTTGACATTCTAATAATTGAGATAATTGTAAAATGAAAAATATATTCAAATATATAGCAGTTATAGCTTTCTCTTTGGTAGCGATTATCGCTTGCGATAAACCAAATAACAATGAACCACCAATTGAAGAAGAACCTGCAAAAGAGTTGTTGTTTGCAGAAAGTACCGATTCACTTGTTGTTGAGGCAGGTGCTCAAGTTTCTGTAGCATTGTTGAACGTTGACAGCGTTTCCAACTTTGAAATTGTTGCTCCTCTTGGCTGGAGTGCAGAAATTGTAGGTTCTGACCTTGTTGTAAACTCTCCTGCTGCCGATGCACAAGAGTACGATATTACAGGCAGAATCATTATCAGCTATCTTAACTCACATTTGCTTCCCAATACATTGTCTGTTGCTGTAAGGGTTTACTTCCCTGAGTTGCCACCAGTTGAGGAGATAACTTTTGAGCTGGTTTATTCAGAGGTTACTGCAACATCTGCAGTTCTGGAGGTTTATCCAAGCAGTGATGATATCAGATACTACTATGATGTATGTACTTTAGATGATTTCAACAGTCTTGATGGTAATGTGGGGGCGATTGTCCAAGAGTATATCGACTATTTGAGCATGCACTATCCAGACTTTACAATGGAGGATATTCTTGGAGCGATGTTGTCACAAGGTTATGATACCGATGTGGTTACTGGTCTCCCTTCGAATACAACAATGTGTTTCTATGCAATTGCTATTGATGAGGAAGGTCTTCCTGCATCTGAAGCTGAGGTAATGGAATTCACTACTTTGGAAGGTGGTGACCCTGCTGATTGTACTTTTGATATGGAGGTAAGTGAGATTAGAGGTACATCAGTTTTCATTTCAATTGTTCCTTCAGACAACTCTGTCCGTTACTGGTATGCAGTGACTGCCCGTGATGGTTATCCTGGAGATATTCCTATGATGGTCCAAGTTAAGGAGGAAGCTGCAAATTATGCTGCTGAAATGGGTATGACTTTGGAACAAGTTATTGCCGGAGTTACTGTTGCAGGTCCTGTGGCTGAGTACTGGTGGGATTTGGAAATTGATACCGAGTATTATTTGTATGCTTTTGCAATGGATGAGCAAGGAAATTATTTGGGAGATATGTACAAAGAGCCATTTACCACAGCAATGGAAGATATTTCTGATGCAGAGTTGATTGTTGATTACCGTTATTTTGATGGTGATGAACTTTATGAATATGATCCTGTAACTTATGCTACAGCTCAAGGTAAAGTTATAGTACAGGTTAAAGCCACTCCAAACGAATTTGCAGATATCTGGGCTGTCGCTTTGGCTGCCGGAGACTTTACAGATGAAACATTGTTCCCTTATGATGCTACAATCAACGCAATGTTGTCTTCAGGTTCATCTCAGTACAATAAGAGCATTTCGCAATTCTATGCGAACTGGAGTGATTGTACCATCCTTGCATTTGCTGCAGATTACTATGGATTCAATGGTCCTCTGACCAGAATTCTTGTTCAGCCTACAAAAGATGGCGCTGCAGATGTTTCAGAGTTGGCTCCTGTTGGTGTTCCTGCTCAATCTTCATTGTTGATGTTGCAAGACCAACCCGTAGCAAAATCGGTCTCTATCGGAGAGAGAATCAAAGATGTGAAAATCGGAAGAAACCTTTAACAGAATCTGTTTATACATTTCAAAGGGGTAGCCACTTCGGAGGTTACCTTTTTTTTTGTGCCTGGTTTCAGTCAGAGGTGGCATAATAAGTTAGGCCACCATTATGAGCTCTTTTGATTTGCAAGTGAGTCAATGAGTTTTTTCCACTTTGGAAATATCTTCTCTGGTGCAAATTGGAGACTTGTTTCGATTGCCTGTTTCCTTATCCGGAGCTCTTCCTCAGAGGTTAATGATGCTATTTGAAGGAGCGCTTTGGCATATTCATCTTCGTCAAAATTTGGGATGATATAACCATTGCTGCCGGGCATTGATATAATCTCTTTAATTCCGGCAGTGCAGTCGAATGCGATTGGAATACAACCGTGTGAGCGTCCTTCGGTAAGGGCCAATGGCCACCCTTCGGTTTGAGATGTGAGAGCTATCACTGAAGCTTTGCTGTAGTAATCGGCAACATTTGCTCTTTTGCCTTCGAAACAGACTCTTTCGAGTCCCAAATCTTTCGCAAGTTCTTGCATCTGTGCAAATGCAGGACCATCTCCCAAAAGTTGGAGTTTCCAATCGGGAAGCTGATGTTGGACTTTTTGCCAAATACGTAGAAGGCGGTCAATCCGTTTGGACCAATGTTCAAATCTACCACAAAACAAGATGATTTTTTCTTTATTCAGATTTGGACTGGCAACAGGAAGTTCGCAATTCTCAATGTGACAGATGTGTGGCTTCTCTTCTGAAATCCCTGCCTTTGCAATTATCTCTTCTGCGTAGGATTTGCACAGAACCACGTATGCATCAGATTTGTTGTAGTCATTCAGGGTACGGCTGATGGCCATCTCCATTGCTTTTGTCCCATCTGCGAATCTACGCCTGTTGAATAATTTCCAAAGGATTCTCTTTAATACTCCATTCTGTCTGCGATGAACTATGGCGTACCTTTGCCAAAATGGTTCCCCGTGATTTGCATAGATTACTTTACACC
>JAFZFL010000222.1 GCA_017555925.1 Bacteroidales bacterium
AACACTCTATTGATACAAAAGGTATAGATGTTCTTGTTTCTCACCGTAATGCCTTTATGCTTGGTGGCAAACCATTCTATTATGGTGTAAGTGCAAGTGTTACTTATGCAAAGACACGTTGGTTGATTTATTCTGACGAGCCAAATGCTCCTGAAGGATGGAAACTTACCGGTAAACCTGTAGGTTCATTCCTTGCATGGAAAGCTGATGGAATTTTCAGAAGCGAGGAGGAGATTGACAACTCGGCATGGTTCGGTACACGTCCTTGCGTTGGTGATGTCAAGTATGTGGATTTGAATGGTGACGGTAAGATTGGTTACGACGACAAGACTTTGGTTGGAAGACCAAACCGTCCTCAACTTACTTACGGTTTGAATTTGGATTTCACTTGGAACGGATTTGATTTCAATGCACAGTTTACAGGTGGTGCTCTGTTTGACGTATCATTGTTGGGAACATATTATAACGGTAATGATGATAATACAGTTTGGACTCAGACATTTAAAGAGGGTGCCAACTCTCCATTGTTCCTTGTAGAGAACTCATACAGTATCTATAATCCTGATGGAACTTTCCCACGTATCACTCTTGGTGCTCCAGGACACGGTGGTGACAACGGCTTGTCTTCAACTTTCTGGTTAAGAGATGGAAAATATGTACGTTTGAAATCAGCGCAGTTGGGTTACACTCTTCCTGAAAATCTGACTTCAAGAGTGGGTGTAAAAACTTTGAGATTCTTTGTTGAAGGACAGAACATATTTACAATTGACGGACTTCCTGAGGGTATTGACCCTGAGTCTCCAGGTGTAAACAACGGTTACTATCCACAACAACGTTTGCTTATGTGTGGTGTTACATTAACATTCTAAAATAATATGAATATGAAAAAGATAATAAAAGGTATATATATTGCAGCAATATCACTTGTTGCTGCATCATGTAGCGACTTCCTTGATTTGACACCTCCCGACAGAGTCTCTGATAAAGTGATTTGGGAAAATACACAAAATGCGGAGTATGCTGTGAACTACATTTACGGTTATGTCTATTCTGTGACAATGGATCAGAGCAAGACCGGTATGACAGAGGCTTTGGCAGACCAGATGAAGTATGGTTCATATAACTACAACAAACTATGTTTGATTCCAAGTGAGTTTGCTTATGGTGATGCTACTACCATTACATCAAATTATGTAGACACTTATATGGGTTATTGGTCTGAAAACTATTATGCAATCCGCCATACTAACCAATATTTGAGCGAACTTGCACAATATGGACAAATGTCTGATGAAGATAAGGTACGTCTTGAGGCTGAGCTCCGTTTTATGCGTGCATTCCTATATTTTGACCTTGTAAAGAGATATAAGGATGTAATCATTTATGATGAGACTATGGAAAACATAGTTAAAGACAAGGCAGTGAGCACAGAGGAAGAGGGCTGGAACTTCATTCAGGCGGATCTTGAGTTTGCTGCAGCCAATCTTCCCGACAGAACTGCTTCTGCAGGCCGTTTGAGCAAAGGTGCTGCATGGGCATTCCTTTCAAGAGCAATGTTGTATGCAGAGCGTTGGAGTGTTGCAAAGAGCGCAGCAGAGGAGGTGGAGAAGCTTGGATATGGATTGATGGCAAAATATGAAGATTCATACCAGGTTACTGCAGCTAATGGTAACAATGAGATAATCCTTGAGTATCTGTTCGACCGCAATCAGAAGGTTACACACGATTTTGACTTCTACTATACACCAGGTGGCGATTATTACTCACAAGGTGGAACAGGTGGCGGTTACGGAACTCCAACACAAGAGATGGTTGAGGCTTATGAGTATGCTACAGGTGGTTTCCCAGATTGGAGCGAGTGGCATGGTACTACTACACAAACTCCTCCATATGAGATGCTTGAGCCTCGTTTCCAAGCAACAGTGCTTTATAACGGTGCAAATTGGAAAGGCCGTAAAATTGAGCCTTTTGTAGGTGGAACAGATGGTTGGTGCCAATGGAATAAAGACCGTGAGACTATGGGTCGTACTACAACAGGTTACTATTTGAGAAAACTTGTTGATGAAACTCACAATGTAATAACTGAGAACGGTAGTGTTCAGCCTATTCCTGTTATAAGATATGCAGAGGTGCTTCTTAACAAAGCTGAGGCTTGTTACCGTCTTGATGATGTGGCTGGAGCAAACAGCGCAGTTAAAGCAATCCGTGACCGTGTAGGTCTTCCATACTCATCAAAATCGGGTTCAGAACTTTGGAATGCAATCCGTCAGGAGCGTAGGGTTGAACTTGCATTTGAAGGCCAATGGTATTGGGATCTTCGCAGATGGGAGTGTGCCCATAAAGCATATCCTGAGGGATTGACTGGTTACCAGCTTCACGGATTGAAGATTACAAAAGAGGGTGATACATTTACATACGAGTATGTTTCAGTTGATGATAAGGATAGAAACTTCTCAGAGAAGCTATACAGATTCCCTATGCCTACTTCTGAACTTTCAAGCAACAAACTCGTAGACCAGTATCCAGAGTGGAAATAACATTAATTAGATAGAAATGAAAAAGATATATTATATAATAGCTTTCGTTGTTCTTGCAGCACTTTCTGCATGTCAGAAGCCTGATTTTGTAGAGCCGACTGCAGAGCGTCAGGGCATAACCAGCCTTAAAGCATATTTTACATTTGGAAAGTTTGTAGATCAGCTCATGGCAGAGTATGTCATAGTGGATGACAATACAGATTATTTTGAAATTCCTATTCCATGGTATTATCCTGAGGAGTCGGAGGATGCTACGCTAATTTATATGACAGCTGTACGTGTAAGGGCAGAGCTTGCATATGATTGTAAGATTGATCCGCCTCTTTCTGTACTTGACCTTACTCTTGAAAATAGATTTACTTATACCAACGAGAAAGGTGAGTCAAGACCTATTATCATTACAGGTAAGAGAACAAAATCTTCAAAATGTGATTTGTTGAACTTTACTCTTGCTGAGCCTTACAAGTTGGAAGGATTTGTTGATAATGATGCAAGAGAGATTTATCTCTTCTCTGTTGATGATTTGAGCAACTATACAGCTGTGGCCAAACCTTGTGCCCACGCAACAATTAAAGAGGATTTGAGCATTCCACGTAACTATAACGAGCCTCAAATTGTTACTGTTGTTGCGCA
>JAFZFL010000223.1 GCA_017555925.1 Bacteroidales bacterium
AAGAGCTGTTCATTTATTCCATAATGAACATGGATATAATTAATACTCAATCCATTCTCAAGCATATGCATATACTTCAATCGTTCTGCATAGCCATGTTTCTTTCTCTTTTTAGACATAACAAAACCCCGAAAGTTTTTTTGTCTAACTTTCGGGGTTCATGTCATTCCGTAGTGATTATATCTCCTTATTTTATATTACCGTTTTTTGCCGGATGTGATCTCTGTTTTACAATCTTTCAAGTTTAACAGTGAAGTGGCGCATAAGTTCAGTTTCCCAAACAATCTTCACACCACGTGTAATCTCATTTCTGCGGTCATATACATTTTTAAGGGCAGCTGCAATCACATCCATATGGTTGTTGGTGTAAACGCGGCGTGCAATGCACAAACGTAGAAGGTCAAGACCTCCAAATCTGTTCTCGCGAGTTACAGGGTCGCGGTCTGCAAGAATATAACCAATCTCACAACCACGGATACCTGCCTCAATGTAAAGCTCAATTGCAAGAGTCTGTGCAGGGAACTCCTCTTTAGGTATGTTTGAAAGAACTTTGTCTGCATCTACAAATATAGCGTGGCCACCAACAGGTCTTTGGTAAGGAATGCCATACTCGTCAAGTTTTGCAGCAAGATACTGAACTTGTCTGATACGTGTCTCTACAGTTTCAAACTCGGTATTCTCATCAAGACCAACTGCAAGAGCTGCCATATCTCTACCATTCATACCGCCGTATGTCAAATAGCCTTCAAATGGAATACAGAATCTCTTTGCTCCCTCATACCAGTCTTCGTGACGTGTAGCAATGAAACCACCCATATTTACAAGACCATCTTTTTTAGAAGACATAGTCATACCGTCTGCATATGTGTACATCTCTTTAACAATCTCCTTAATAGTCTTGTCTGCGTAGCCCTCTTCACGTGTTTTAATGAAGTATGCGTTCTCTACAAAACGGGCAGAGTCAAAAATGACGCGTTTGCCATATTTGTCGGCAATAGCGCGTACCTCACGCAAGTTCTGCATAGATACAGGCTGACCACCTGCTGTGTTGTTGGTTACGGTTACTACTATAAATGGAGTTTTGTCTGCAAACTCCTCAAGAGCCTTCTCAAGTTTTTTAGGGTCAACGTTTCCTTTGAAAGGCACTTCAAGTTGGGTATCTTTTGCCTCATCTACTGTACAGTCAAGAGCAGTAGCTTTACGGCTCTCAATATGACCTTTGGTTGTATCAAAGTGTGAGTTGCCAGGAACAACATCACCAGCTTTAACAAGGTGGCTGAAAAGAACATTCTCTGCTGCACGGCCCTGGTGAGTAGGAATCACATATTCAAAACCAGTCAGACGAGTAATGGTATCTTTCAGTTGGAAGAATGATGAAGAGCCGGCATAGCTCTCATCGCCCATCATCATAGCAGCCCACTGACGGTCGCTCATTGCGCCTGTACCCGAGTCTGTAAGACAGTCAATATAGACTTGATCTGATTTTAGTTGGAAAAGATTATAATTAGCATCTTTAATCCATTGTTCGCGCTCTTCGCGTGTGCTCTTCTTAAGAGGCTCAACCATCTTGATTTTCCAAGATTCTGCAAAAGGTAGTTCCATAATTTATATTTTTTTTACGTCTCCCGACAGATATTTATAATTAAAAAATGAATTCAAATAACAAAACGACACAAGATACGCAGTTTTATTTACATTTCATAATTTATTTGCTGATTGGCCCAAAACTTTTTATATCTGTTTCCCGACAGAGGGTGACCCCAATAATCAGAAAAGGCTGTCGGTTAAGATTCCGACAGCCTTTCCATTTTGCATTTTGAAAACGATCTATTTTTTCAACTCAGCTTTTTTAGCTCTTTTCATATTCAAGTCATATACAATTGGTGTACCTACAAAGATTGAAGAGTAAGCACCAATTATAATACCTACGATCAAAGCGCAAGCGAAACCTCTGATAACCTCACCACCGAAGATTGCAATAGCTATCATTACAACCAATGTTGACATTGAAGTGTTCACACAACGAGCAAGGGTGCTGTTCAATGCCTCATTGATGTTAAGTTTAAGCTCACGTTTAGGATACAATACATTGTACTCACGGATACGGTCAAAGATAACCACAGAGTCATTGATTGAGTAACCAATGATTGTAAGGATAGCTGCAATGAATGTCTGGTCAACGTCCAAGCTGAATGGAAGTATGCCGGAGAACAATGAGAAGAATCCGATTGTAATGATGGCATCGTGTGCCAAAGATACAAGACCTCCTGTACCCCATGTCCAGTTGCGGAAACGTGCTGCAATATACAAGAAGATAGCAACCATTGACAATAGGATTGCAACTACTGCATTTCTCTTGATATCATCTGCGATTGTAGGTCCAACCTTATCTGAACTGATAATACCGTTAGGGTTGTTAACAGTTGATGTGAAGTCTTCCAAGCTCATCTCTGCATTGTAGAAACCTTTCAATGCATTATAAAGTTTGCCCTCAACCTCATAGTCAACCTCTGTTGAGTTGTCATCAATCTTATATTTGGTGGTAACCTTCATCTGGCTCTCTCCACCAAACTGTTTAACCTCAACTGTCTCACCGAACTCTGCATTTGCAGCTTGTCTGATCTCCTCAGCTGTAACATCTTTGTCAAAACGAAGAACGTATGTTCTACCACCTGTAAAGTCAACACCATAAGAGAAGCCTTTGAAGGTGATAGAAGCAAGGCTTATGATAACCAATGCTGCTGAAAGAACGTATGCACTCTTGCGTATCTTTACAAAGTCGATATGTGTGTTCTGAAGGAATCCTCTTGAGAAGCTGTTGTCAAAAGTAATGTTCTTGCCTTTGTCAAGTCTTGCCTCAAAGATAAGTCTTGAGATGAAGATTGAGCACAACATTGATGTGATGATACCAACAACCAAAGTTGTAGCAAAACCTTGAACAGGACCTGAACCGAAGATGAACAATACAATACCTGTAATGAT
>JAFZFL010000224.1 GCA_017555925.1 Bacteroidales bacterium
CTATTGTTGTATTGATGTAACCACCGGCCCTGTTTATCAAAAGAATCTCTCTCTCCAAAGAATACTCAAGATTTACAAGTTCCTCTTTATTAAATTCCAAATAAGCCATTTTAACTATTTTTTTTACGGCGCAAAGATAGTTTATTTTTTGCGCAAAACAAAAGCACTTCTTGAAGGTAAATACAATGAAAGGAAATTATCATCTCCTTGAGGCATTGTAAAATGCGCTGAGCGTCTGTTATTGCGCTCAAAGCCGTTGAATTCTGTCCAATCAGTATCCAAAATAATTTTGTACTCGCCAGGAGCCGCCTTCACAAAATAGTTCTCATACGAATTGGAAGGACTGAAATTGAATACAAAAATATAGCCGTTGCGCTCCAGTACCAGAATCTGTTTTTGCTCATCATTATATACAGAAATTGGAGATTTTGACAATACTTTTTTCTTCTTCAAGAAATTTATCATTGATTTTTCAAACGCCATAAGTTTGCCATACCTCAAAAACGGACTCTCACATAGCGACCACTGGCGTCTTGCATACAGATACGACCACTCATTGCCCTCCCTTGGAAAATCTATCCATTCCGGATGTCCGAACTCATTGCCCATAAATGTGAGGTAGCCATTGCCGGCAGTGGCAGCCGTAAGCAACCTTATCATTTTATGCAGTGCTATACCTCTGTCTACCACAAGGCTTTGCGACTCAAGATTCATACTCGTATACATCTCCTTATCTATGAGTCTGAATATTATGGTTTTGTCGCCAACCATCGCCTGATCATGACACTCAGCATAACTTATTGTCTTTTCGTCGGCCCTTTTATTGGTAAGTTCATACCACATGTTGCATACATTCCAATGTTCATCACTTACCTCCTTTATCCATTTGATCCAATAGTCTGCAACACCCATACTCATTCTGAAGTCAAAGCCGGTACCATACTCTGCAACCGGAGCAGCCAATCCCGGCATACCGCTCATATCCTCCGCTATTGTAAAGGCTGTCGGCTTTATCTCCTTTACAAGCATATTTGCCAATCCGAGATAGATTATAGCATCTTCATCTGTATTGCCGCTGAAATAATCTTCATACGAAACAAAGCACTGCTCCAGACCGTGATTCCAGTACAACATGCTTGTAATGCCATCAAAACGAAAACCGTCGAGATTATACTCCTCCATCCAGAATTTGCAGTTGCTCAACAGAAACTGAAGCGTCTCATATCTGCCATAGTTGAAACACCTTGTACCCCAGGCAGGATGATCCCCTTTTGGTCCTTCGTGAAAATATGGCACTCCACCGGAGCCATCTATATTGCTCAACCCCTCAAGTTCATTCTTTACCGCATGCGAATGTACAATATCCATAATGACAGCTATACCCAATGAGTGCGCTGTATCTACAAGCTCCTTAAACTCCTCAGGCGTTCCAAAACGGGAACTCAAAGCAAAGAAATTTGATACCTGATAACCGAATGACCCATAATAAGGATGCTCCTGCAAAGCCATTATCTGCAATGTATTATAGCCCATCTCGGCCACATGCGGCAAAACATTCTTTGTAAAATTACGGAAAGACGCCACCGCAAGCTCCTCCCCTGCCATTCCAATATGTGTCTCATAAATGAATGGATTCTCTATCTTTTTTGCAAACTTGTGCTTCCACACATAAGGCTCCTCCGGTTGCCATATCTGAGCGGCAAAAAGGTAGGTCTTTTTATCCTGTACACATCTTGTTGCATATGATGGCAATCTCTCTCCATCCCCACCATTCCAGTAGACGTGCCACTTGAACAGATCGGCATGTTTCACACTCTCCAAAGGCAGCTTAAGCTCCCAATTTCCACCCCCGATATTCTGCATGCTATACTGCGGCAACTGCTGCCATTTGTTAAAATCGCCCACCACATAAATTGCAGTGGCATTTGGAGCATACTCCCTGAACACCCAACAATCCTTCTCCTTATGAACACCATAATAGAGATGATTGTTAATTGAATCTGTAAGTCTTTTGCCATAGCCAGCAAGTTCGTTCCTCCTTATTACCAACTGCATATACCTGTTGGTAATCTGTTTTTTAAAGGGCTCCAAATATGCATCGTTATCAAATATCATAACCGGTAATTTTAATTCAATATTGATTCAAAACTCTCTTTATAGCCATTAAGCTCCTTTTTACAGAACTCTATAAGCGAAGCTGCCTCCTTCAGACACTCTCCAATCTTATCAAGAGAGGTCTCCTGACTCTCCATCAGCTTTACAATCTCTTCCAGACGGGCATACGCCTCATCATAACTCATCTTTTCTGCTCTATCCATCTTTAACTCATTTTATTTCTGACACTTGTCCCCATCACGCCTCCTGCTCCTCACAACAATATCCAGATCCACAACGCCATCACCCATAAAGAGTCTGATCTTTCCGCTGTCGGGAAGGTCATTAACAGAAACAACACGTCTACCACTCTCCAGTTGAGCCAACATATAACCGCGCTCCAACAGAACTCCCGGATCCAGCGCACCCATTTTAAGCTCCACAAATTTAAGCTTATTCTCCCTATCCATTACCATTGTGCGCCAAGAATTTTTCAATCTGTCGGCCAATCTTGCCAAAATGCTCTCCTGTAAAACTATTTTTGCTGTCACAGCCATTCTGCACCTCTGGCAGAGAGCATCAAGACGCGCCTCCTGCTCCATATAGAGGCCAATAATAAAATCGGCCACAGCAGTAGGCGTCTTGCACGAAGTGTGCGCCACCATATCAGCCACATGAAAATCATGGTCATGTCCTACACCCACAATTACCGGAAGAGGGAATTGCGCAATATTGAGAGCAAGATCATAATCATCATAACAGGCCAGTTCCAAGGCACTTCCACCACCTCTTACAATTACAACAGCATCAAAATTTCCGCTTCCCGACAGTTCACCGACCACCTTTTCCAGAGCAGATATTATGGATTTGGGAGCGTCACCACCCTGCATTGACGCAGAAAAGAGCTGGGTGTCTATATTAACCCCACTCTCTTCAAAGGAGATATGCTTCATAAAATCCCTATAACCTGCTGCTGTAGGAGATGAGACAATTGCCAGACGTTTGGGCAGGGTTGTCAAAGGTAACTGCCCGTTGATATCAAACATCCCCTCCTGCTGCAATCTTCGGATTACTCTCTGGCGCTCCAATTCAAGCTCACCAATCGTATAGGAGGGATCTATATCAAGAATATTGAGAGAAAGGCCATATACTACAGAGTACTGCACCTGCACCTTAAGCAGCACACGCATACCTGCAGAGAGCGAAGCTCCGGCTGTGGAGGTAAAATATGGTATAAGCATTGCTGCCGTCCTGCTCCATATTGTTGCCCTGGCCTTTGCAGTTACTGTCTTGCCATCCTGGTCATAATCTACCAGTTCAAGATACCAGTGACCGGTTGAATTACCCTTTACCTCCCCTATCTCCGCTGTTATCCAAACCAGACCCGCCACAGCATTATCAACTGCCATTTTTAGTCTCTGCTGCAATTGGCCCAATGAAATCTTCTCTTTCTCTTCCATTCTTTCTCCAAAAATTTCTTAAAAGTACAATTATTTTGCATATCTTTAGTACATTTGCAATAAAAATTAGGAAAATGAGAATTACCAAAGCGGTTTTTGCAGGAAGCAGCGAAAAATTAAGTGACAGACCCAAAGCCAGATTTCATGAATTTGCCTTCATAGGCAGATCGAATGTGGGCAAATCTTCACTTATCAATATGCTGTGTGGTGTAAGCAAACTTGCAAAGACCTCTGCCACTCCGGGTAAAACCCTGCTTATAAATCATTTTCTGATAAATGACTCCTGGTATCTTGTAGATTTGCCCGGATACGGATATGCAAAGATCTCCCAGAAGGGAAGGGAAAAGCTTACCAATATGATTAACACATACGTAAGCAAATCGGAGGAACTGGCCCTGCTCTTTGTACTTCTCGATTCACGCCTCCCTATCCAGAAGATTGATCTTGATTTTCTTATTGCACTTGGTGAGGCTCAAATTCCATTTGCCATAATATTTACCAAAGGTGACAAACTTGGAAAGACAGCCCTTGCCAACCAGATAGAGAAGAATAAAAAAACTCTGCTTGAGTATTGGGAGGAGTTACCTCCTGTCTTTGTAACATCATCAGAGAACGGCTTGGGCAAGGAGGAAGTACTGTCATACATTGAAGAGACGCTTGATATTGTGAAGAAGAGTAACAGTTTTTGATTAAATTTGTAAACCGGAACTTAAAATTAAAACACTTAAACAATATAAACACACACTATGGATCACACTCATACTATTAAAGTATTCTCTTGTAGAGGTTCAAGACCTATAGCAGAGAAGATTGCACAAGCCCTAAAATTGGAGTTGGGCAAATCTGAAGTTACAGTATTCAGCGACGGCGAGTTCCAACCAGCTTTCAATGAGAGCGTAAGAGGTGCTACCGTATTTATCGTACAATCTACTTATCCGCCTGTAGAGAACCTTTTTGAGCTTCTGCTTATGATTGATGCGGCAAAGAGAGCATCTGCCTATAAGGTTATTGCAGTTATGCCATACTTCGGATGGGCAAGACAAGACAGAAAAGACCGTCCAAGAGTTTCAATTGGAGCAAAAATGGTTGCAAACATGCTTGGAGCTGCAGGTTGTGACAGAGTTATGACAGTAGATCTTCACGCAGACCAGATTCAAGGATTCTTCGACTTCCCTGTGGATCACATCTACGCAAGTTCTATCTTCCTTCCATACTTGAGAAGCCTTAATATGGAGAATATCTCAATTGCTGCTCCTGATATGGGTGGTGCAAAGAGAGCAAATGCCTACTCACGTATTCTTGGTTGTCCGCTTATCGTTTGCCACAAATCAAGAGAGAGAGCTAACGTTGTTGGTTCAATGACTGCAATTGGAGAGGTTGAAGGCAGAAACATCATCATCATTGATGATATGGTAGATACAGCAGGTACTTTAACAAAAGCAGCCAATATGCTTATGGAGAAGGGAGCCCTTTCTGTAAGAGCATTGGCTACACATGCAGTACTATCGGGTGCCGCTTATGAGAACATTGCAAACTCGCAATTGGCAGAACTTATTGTAACTGATACAATTCCTTTACGTCCTGCACCTGGTGCAGATACTTCAAAGATCAGGGTTATCTCTATTGCAGAACTTATTGGTGATGTAATTGACAAAGTATACAACTACAAATCAATTACTCCTACTTTTGTATTCTAAAATAGAAATCCATACAATATGGAGGGTGACTCAAAACGTAATATTTTGTGTTACCCTCCATTTTTTAAAGTTATATGATTTGACAAACAGTTTTCAATACTCCTAAGATGGTTTCCAAAGAGCATAGAATAGAAGATGTGCACAACCTGTTGGTTGAAGGAATAAAGAATTTTTTCTCTGCAAACGGCAGAGGAAGGGCTGTTATCGGACTCTCGGGAGGATTGGATTCTGCTGTAGTTGCAGCCTTGGCAGTACAGGCACTTGGAAAGGAGAATATCCATGGACTGATTATGCCAAGCGAATTCTCCACCCTACATTCAATCCAGGATGCTGTTGATCTGGCAGACAATCTTGACATTGAATATCATATAATTCCAATAAGTACCATCTACAAGAAGTTCATCAAGGAACTTCAGCCCATTTTTGGCAAAGAGAACAAATGGAATATTGCAGAGGAGCATTTGCAGACAAGAATCAGGGGCACACTCCTTATGGCCTACGCCAACAAATTCAATGCGCTTCTGCTCAATACTACCAATAAAAGTGAACTTAGTGTTGGATATGGAACACTTTATGGCGACCTTGCCGGAGCTATAATGGTGCTTGGAGATCTCTACAAGAGTGATGTATATGAAATGGCCCACCATATAAACCGCAGCAGTACCGTAATTCCTGTCTCTTCCATTACCAAAGCGCCATCTGATGAGCTGAGATATGAGCAGAAAGATAATGACACTTTACCTGACTACTCCGAGCTTGATCCGCTCCTCTATGCTTTGAATGAAGAGGGCAAAGAGTATGAGCAGCTGCTTGAGGAGGGCTACAATAAAGAGTTGCTTGACAGAACCATTTCATTAATGAGCAGAGCTCATATAAAACTGCATCAGACTCCACCTGTTTTGAACATAAGCAGCATGCCTCTTGTTCATAGCAGCAAATGGATTTTATAAATTACCCTTTATAACATGAAACTCATTCTACTCTGCATACTTATTGTTGGGATATGTGTATTTCTCCTATGCTTCAACATTATCTTCAGGAAAGATGGAAAATTTCCTGATACAGAGATTGAACACAATAAAGAGATGCGCAAGCGCGGCATTCAATGTGCAAAAATTGAAGAGAAAAAACTTTGGGGCAAGAAAAACCGCAAACCAGGCTCTACAGAGGCCGTTGAATGCAGCAGTGATTGCGGGAGCTGTGGCGCAGGATGCCAGTAAACAGAACCTGACAGAGCTTACAACAGACTACTTGTTTCTCAATTCTCGCAGCCTCTTTAGCAAAGAGGGGGAAATTCTCTCTACCAGACCACGGATTGCCATTTTGGAGAGTATACGCATTCTCCACAGTAAAAGCTGCAACTTGTACCCTGCACTAATGGGCTTTGCTTCTCTATATCCGTTGGCATCAGACTTTAAATAAACGCACTTTACCCTTCCTATAACATCACAGGATGAGGCAACTTCTCTCCGTCCTACCACGTTATCACCCCTCAATATGTATCTTTTGCAACCATCCTCAGAGGGAGATGACTTTATATCAATTACTCGATGCAGTATATGCTTGCCCAGATAACGGAAAAGAAGTATCTCTCCAACTTTTATATTGCAGATAACCGGTTCAAGCAGCACTTCATCAATTTCACTTCTGAGCAACGGCATCATAGAAAAGCCCTTGACAGAGAAACGCACACTGCGTCCTGCTGCTATCTCCTCCTCTACCCAGTTGAAGAAAAAATCATTTGAGAACGTTATCTTAGTTTTCTTTTGCATATACTCCTCATTTATTGCCATACCGCAAGCCGTTCTATCCAAAAATCTTCTCACACGAGGTTCTGGCAGCATCTGCATCTGGCAAACATCCCATCATATAGACAGGTACTCTTTCAAGAATCTTTCCTATAGTTGAACTTATTCCGTCGTAAAGATCGGCACTATATGCAAAGTCTGGCGGACAAGAGGGATGCAATGCCCCATAGGCCCCCAATACCGGCAGTTTCTCTATTTTGTTGAATGGAGCCTGATACAACCTTACTATTGCTGCCAAAGGATATACCTCCTGCCTGTAACAAGGTGTCTTACCACTCCAAGGAGAACCATACACCTCAACACCCTCTCCAATCCTGATAATTGGGCTGTCGTCATTCAAAAGAGATGCTCCCATTATATTCTCGCGCCACAAACGTGTATGAGTACTCTTGCCTGTACCGCTCTCCCCTAAAAATATTACAGCCTTGCCACGGTAAACTATGCAACTGCTATGAATAGCTATCGTTTTCAAATTGGATGTCAGAATTCCATATCCTATCCACAATGCAAACCTCAACATCTGCAGGTCGAGTGTTCCATAAATTGCGGCACGGCCTCCACTCCTGTCAACAACCTGATACAGTTCATCGTCATAACAGCAACCTGTGCCCCTGAACTCTTTTCCGGAACGTCTCATTCTCTGCAAATATCTGTCGCCACCCAACTCATAAAGTTCGCTCAATACCCCGTCATTTTCAGATGAGTACAAAAATTTTCCGTTGGCAGCAAGAGCAAACTCCGCATTGGAAAGATTGCCCTCATAGCTGAATTGTACAACCGCTTTGCCACCATCATCTGTTATAAATGGCTTAAAACTGTTAAGGGCTGCAACCGCATCCACAAGCTCTGCTCCCTCTATTTCAACTATATGATTTCCAATAGAATACTTCATTTACACATACTCCTACTTTATCCAATCCTCACTACTCTGTCACACATTGCCAGAGAGCTCTCCCTATGGGCTATTGAAAGGATTGTCAAATTTGTATAATTTGCACGCAACTGCAACAACATCCTGTTAATTTCCAACTCGGTAGCATTATCCAGTGCCGAGGTTGCCTCATCAAGCAACAGCACATCCACCTCTTTATAGATAGCCCTTGCTATTGCTATTCTCTGCCTTTGTCCTCCCGACAGATTTTTTCCCTCTTCACTCATTTCTGTATCAATACCAGCAGCAAGGCCCTCTCTCCACTCCTTGAGACAAACCATCTCCAGCACCTCTTCTACCCTATTCCTATCTATCTCATTCTCACCCAATGCAATATTCTCAGCAAGTGTTCCCTGAAAAATAAAGACATCCTGAGAGACATAACCTACCTGTTTTAGCCACCTGGCCCTGTTCTCCTTTACAAGAGGCACTCCATCCAATTTGATTGAACCCTCCTGCGGCTCTATGAATCCTAACAACAAATTGAAAAGAGTTGTCTTTCCTGCACCACTATATCCATTGAAACCCACAAACTCTCCGCTTCCAATACTGCAATTGAAATTGCTAAAAATTGACTCTCCGTCGGGAAAAGAATAGGAGATATTTTCAAATGAAATATTTTTTGAGAAGAGGCGTGACTCCTCACCACATTCTGGAGCATTTTCTTTAACTTCAGGCACTGCCTGCTCTGTTCCAATGGCTTTCTCAATTATATCGAGGGAGTAGCTTGCATTTTCAATATGGGCAAAACCCGTCATTATACCCCTTAATGCCGGAAGCAGGCGGAACGATGCCACTGCAAAGACTCCAACAACAAGCGATATGTCACCGGAACGTGTAACAACAAGCAGGCCCAGGCCAAGCACCACTGCCAGTTCTCCCAAAAAGAGCGGCAAACGCATAAGGGTATCCATCTTGAGCCTGTTACGGCCAATCTCCTCAAGCCCGGATTTAAAGGTTCTGTGTACGTATGGGAAGGCTCCGCTAACCTGCAGATCGGCATACCCCTTAAAGGTCTCCATTACAATGCGGCCCTGCTTACGTCTTGCTTTAATATCCTCTTTACCAATCTCTCTTACGCGTTTTCTCACTCCAAAGAGATATATTGCCATAAATGGCATAAAACTGCATACAAGAATCAGAGAGGTTTTGAAATCATATATAGCTAGAGCCACCGCCACCATAACTATAAGCAAAGAATCGCTCATCATTCTTAATAACGACGGCAGAATATTCTGGCTGAATGTGTATGAGATAAAGTTTGTATCGTATGTCAATCTGTTTGTGCCCTCCTCTTTGATGAATAGCAGGCCTTTGTTGAAATATGCCTCATAGAGAGCCATACTCAGGCGTCTGTAAATGGAGAGCATATATTTATGCTGGTATCTTGAAAAGAGAATATTTACGCTTCCCTTTACTATTATGAGAGCTACCGCCAATAAAGAAAAGAAGAGCGCAGCCCTGCTGTTCTCTCCACCTTTCAAGAGCCAATAGAGCACCGGCAACAACGATGCAAGACTCACAAAATCAAGCAAAGTTGTAAAAAAGAGTGCAACTGCAACCTTCACACCTCTTTTTCGTTCATCTTGCCTCAACAGCTCTATTATTCTCCTGAAAACATTCATTTTCAATTCAGGCTAACCAATAACACCACAGCCCTTTAGGGACTCCACCCATTTTGCACCATCTGT
Organism: Bacteroidales bacterium; assembly: GCA_017555925.1. The sequence goes on from JAFZFL010000224.1 coordinate 9,682, forward strand.
CAGTGCCCTCTCTTTGTCAATTCCATAATTATCCACAAGAGTTTGCGCCACATCCTCAAGTTCAAACTCTTTACCCTCAAGTGCCTCATACAGTAATCTTGCGGAAGTGTTTAAAGAAATTATACGGGTAAGATCTGCTCCCACCTGTCCCTGATTTACAATAATTGACTCTCCGGCAATCTCCCTTATCTTAAAATTTGATTTAATTCTCATATTCCCAATTGTCTGTTTTACTGATTAGAGGCCAAAGATAACCTAAATTCATCTATTCCCAAAGGTTCATTTACATTCTTTTTTCTTAAATATCTTTATTGTATCTTTGCGCCATCTTCTAATATTGTACAAAGTACAAAAATTAAATTTTGGAATCGTAATTATGGGTATAGTAGCAATCGTAGGCCGCCCTAATGTGGGCAAATCAACTCTGTTCAACAGATTGGTAGGAATGAGACAGGCAATCGTAGATGAGACTGCCGGTGTTACAAGAGACAGACATTATGGAAAGGCCGAGTGGTGCGGTAAAGAGTTCTCTGTGGTAGACACAGGCGGATATACAAGTAACTCAGATGACGTTTTTGAGGGAGAGATCAGAGACCAGGTGGCATTGGCCATAGAAGAGGCTGATGTTATCCTATTCTTATGCGAGGTTGAGACAGGAGTTACAGATTACGACTCTGAAATTGCAGGCTTTTTAAGAAGATGCAAAAAACCGGTTGTTCTTGCAGTGAATAAAGTTGACACCGGTGATAAAATGTACGGCTCATACGAGTTCAACTCATTGGGCCTTGGAGAGCCTTTCTGTATTGCAGCAGCCAACGGTGGCGGAACAGGAGACCTTTTGGACAAACTTTGCGAGCTTCTTCCAGAAGAAGAGCCGCAGAAAGAGGAGGAGAAAGAGTTGCCACGCATTACCATTGTTGGAAAACCTAACGTTGGCAAAAGCTCAATGACAAATGCCCTTTTAGGAGAGAAGAGAAATATTGTCACGCCTGTTGCAGGAACTACAAGAGATTCAATCTCAACATACTACAACAAATATGGCTATGAGTTTATGTTGGTTGACACTGCCGGAATGAGAAAGAAGAACAAGGTTACAGAAGACCTTGAATTCTACTCTGTAATGAGAGCAGTAAGATCAATAGAGAACTCAGATGTGTGTATCCTTATGCTTGATGCACAAAACGGTGTTGAGGCTCAGGATATGTCAATCTTCAACCTTATCATCAGAAACAAGAAAGGATGTGTTATTGTAGTTAACAAATGGGATACCATTGAAAAGGACAATAACACGATGAAGCAATACAAAGAGGCCATTCTCAAACGTATTGCCCCATTTACAGATGTTCCAATTATCTTTACCTCTGTACTCAACAAACAGAGAATCTTTGATGTACTTAAAGCAGCAACCGAGGTATATGAAAACTACTCACGCAAAATTCCTACATCACAACTCAACGAGGTAATGCTTGAGGAGATTGAAAACTACCCTCCACCTGCGATCAAAGGCAAATACATAAAGATCAAATACATCACCCAATTGCCAAGCCAGAGTCCTTCATTTGCGTTCTTCTGTAACCTTCCACAATACGTAAGAGACCCATACAAGAGATACCTCGAGAACAGACTCAGAGAACACTTCAACTTCTGCGGTTGCCCAATCCAGATTTATTTGAGACAGAAGTAGTGGCTGCAGAGTGTTGGCTGATGTGATGCTGTGAGCTGCGGGGTACTGGCTACGGGTTAGTTGCTGCGGGCTTGCTCTTGCAGAACGGAGAGTGTGCAAACCTGTCCACGAACTATAACGAGGGTATCCCAAAGCGCAAACAGAATAACGCAAAGGAACACCCTCTTTCTTAGGCTAAGCTTAGCTTGAGCTTAGCTTAGCTTGGACATCCTGGGAAGTTTCACCAAGAAAAGCTCCCAGTATGGATAGGGTATTGTATTATAAAGAGGATTTGTGCAAACGTATCAGATAGCTACGAAATATAAACAATATCGCGCTTATCAAAGCAGCTTATCAGAGACAATTATCCTCGCCACCTATTATTTGGATTGCACCCATATTTGTTTGCACTTGGACCCACTTGGACCAATTCAATGGCGCAATGCAAAAAAAATTAAAATTCAGTATTTCTTTTCTGCAAAAGCGTAAAATTGTTTTTTATGCATACTTCTTTCATCTCTATATTCTAGCTTTGCCTCGTTCATAGCCGGTTTGCCGGAACAATTGTATAACTAATTTTATGTATTATGAGGAGAAGCGTAAGAAAAGAGGCGCAGGAGTGCGTAAATGGTAGTGGTGAGATTCATCAGAGTCATGTAATGAACCCATTTGTAGATTGGGGGTTCAAGTATCTGTTTGGAACGGAGCGTAACAAAGGAAACCTGATTGGTTTTCTCAATATGCTACTTGATTTGGAGTTCCCAATTGTAGATATTGAATATCTGAACAATGAGAATATTCCTTTGAATGCAGAAGGGAGAGAGTGTGTATTTGACATCTTATGCAGAGATAAAACGGGCACACGATTTTTGATTGAAGTACAGAATGCCTCAATCAGATACATTAGAAACAGAATGCTCTATTATACTTGCCGTCTTATAGATCAGATGGGGCAGGTTGGGGAGAATTGGAACTATAATATTGACGAGGTCTACAGTATCTGCCTTATGAACTTTACTTATGAACAGGAGCCTGTCTTGAGAAGGAACTTTATGATGTGTGAACCGGGGACAAAAAATATCCTCACCGACAGAATTCATATGATTATGCTGCAGTTGCCCTGCCTTCAAGCTAAAAGTATAGAGGAGTGCAACGAGTTGTATGAAAAGTTGTTATTTTTGCTGTTACAAATGAAAAGCGGTATGAAGACAATAGAGGAACTTAAACAGCAGGTTTACGAGCATGGCCTTAATCAGGAGATTAGGGACAGATTTCTCAATGTTCTTGATGAAGCTAATCTTGCAGCATTATCAAAGAGCGATAAAGCACAATACGAGGCCCGTCTGAAAAAGTATAGGGATGACAGGGCTTATCTTGATTATGCCATCGAGCAGGGCATTGAAGAGGGTATTGAAAAAGGTATACAACAAGGTATACAACAAGGAATACAACAAGGAATACAACAAGGAATACAACAAGGAATACAACAAGGAATACAACAAGGAATCCAACAGGGGAAAAATGACAGTATGAGGGAGATTGCAAAATCAATGAAACAGCAAGGTTTTACTGCTGAGGTTATTGCCCAATGTATAAACCTGTCTTATGAAGAGATAGAAGAATTGTA
>JAFZFL010000225.1 GCA_017555925.1 Bacteroidales bacterium
ATCCCAGCCGGTGTTATTTGGTTATGCAGAAGGGTTAAGGTACTTGGCAAAATAGGCCCTATTATGGTATTGTATGCAATAGGTATGATAATTGGAAATCTGCCCATTATGCCCCAACAGATGGCCGTTGTACAGGAAATTCTGCCCAATGTGCTTATTCCTTTGGCTATACCGATGATGCTGTACTCATGTTCTTTTTCAAACAATCAGGCGAAACTCCAGATTAAATTAGTCTTCAGTGGTTTTTTCTCGGTTGCTCTTGCAGTCATTATTGGATTTCTTCTCTTTGGAAGAGATCTGCCAGAGGGGTGCCAGATTGGTGGAATTATAACTGGAATGTATACTGGAGGCACTCTTAATGCAGCGGCTTTACAAACTATATTTAAAGTTAAGAGCGAGTCGTTTATACTTATTAAATCCTATGATATAATTATCTCATTTTTCTACTTCATATTCCTTTTCAGTTTTGGAATTAAGATGTTCAGGAGAATGTACAAACAGAATCCGGAGAGACATCTCACATCATTGGAGAATGAAGAGATAAGCAAAGAACTGGAGCAGACAAATGTAAACCCTTATAAATCACTACTTACAAAAGATGGGGCAAAGCAACTTGCCAAATCGTTGCTTGTTACAGTATTAATAGCTGCAATATCCGGAGGTATTGCCCTTCTTCTTCCCGACAGCTGGTTTATGGTAATATTTATACTGCTTATCACCACTCTTGGTGTTGCCTGCTCGTTCATACCATCTGTAAGGAACCTGAACTTAAGTTATGATATAGGTATGTATCTGATTTTCATATTCAGCATTACCATTGCTTCAATGGCAGACTTTTCAAATCTCGATCTTGCAGGTGGAATAAATCAGCTTCTTTTTATGGTAGTTGCTGTCTTCATATCGCTCTTCCTGCATGCTATTTTCTGCCGAATGCTTAAGGTAGATGCAGATTCAATGGTAATATCTTCTGTTGCATTCATAAACTCTCCACCTTTTGTTCCAATGGCATCTGCTGCAATGAAGAACAGAGATGCGCTTGTAACAGGTCTTGCCGCAGGTATCATTGGATATGCGACCGGTAACCACTTGGGTGTGCTGATGGAGCAAGTGCTGAGATTATTCCAGTAAATCAGATGATTATAACACTCTGTTAGAAGAGATAACCGGTATTTATATAGAATGCGCCATTGCCATCCTGTTTGCTGTATTTGCCAACAGGTTTGCCATACTCAAGACAGACAATAAAGTTCTGGTTCATTATGAAACGGAATCCGCCTCCTACAGCAATGTGCATATAATCTTTTGATGTACCTTGCTGCATATACTCATCATAACTGCTCCTGGCTTTAAGATATGCTTCAGGGGTAGCATATTCAGACTCTGTTCTGCCAAACGACATATCATAATTTTTTGTAACCATTGTGCCGTCAGAGAAGGCATTAAGGCCAAAGGATATATTCTGGTTCCAAAGTCTGAATGATACAAATCTCCAACGCAACTCTGCGTTATAGGATGCCATATCTAGACCTTGTACACGGTTACGCATAATACCTCTTATAGTACGGTATCCTCCCATTCCATCGCGGTCGTATGTCTGCCCCATAGTTGTAATGTATGGTAAAACATAATAAGGCGCGTTGTGGCCAAATGTGCCCTGGTAGTTCAATCTGTATGCAAATGTCAGGATGTCTCTGTCAACTATAGGGACATAGTGTCTGAATGTAGCTGAGTATTTGTAGTATGGATTAGTTGTGCCAAGCCATTTTGGTGCCATTGTAACGTGAGCCTCAGCCCAGATTCCTCTTGATGGGGCAGCCTCCTTATCTCTTGTGTCAAATAGCAGACCCAATCTCAATGAGCTATTAAGTCCTCCGTCGGTTTCGTTGTCCTTAATGATTCCCCATTCTCTATACTGCTCAAAAAGTGTTGTTTCGCTGTCGGGAAACATTTTATTCTCATCTTTGTTCTTGTTTATTTTTTCTCTGTTTATGGCACCCTGATTGAAGTAGCTCAAATGGTAACCTGCTTCCCAGAAGAGTTTATTGTTCCATATATTGCCAATAAAATCTGTTTTAAAGAGTGCTGCAAGACGGTTTACCCTATATTTTGGAGTATAAAGGTACATGTCGTCGTTATTTTTTCCTGCATTTACTTTTTCATAGTCATAATATGACATATATCCATTGAAACCATAGAAATCCATGGCCTTATCGTTGGTAACTGCAAGTGCAGTTGAAAATCTGATTCCAGGAATTGAGAATTTGTTGTCGTATGAAACTACATACAATTGTGAGCCTTTGGTAAAGAATGAAGCCTCAAAGTACCATTGTTGGCGTGTGTTGGGATAGGTTGAACCATCTCCAAAATCAAAAATATTCAATAAAGCACCCAATTGGAAGCCTTTGTCGGCATCAAAAGCAACTGCAGGCAGAGGTCCAAAGTTATATCCTTTTTTCACAATCTCCTTTTTGTCATTTGCTTGTTTATTAGCAATTGATAATGAGTCATTTTGTGCTGCAATAAGGTTGGCAGATACAAGAACAGAAACTAAGATTGCTGCTATATTTCTTATTTTCATAGTAGGTTTGGTTTAGTTAAGTATCATCTCTTTAATTTGGGAGTATATATTTTTCAGACGTCTCTGTTTCAAAAGTTTGATATCAGATATTACCAGTCTGGATATATTCCATAATTCGTGAGCAATAATTGGTGCAGGAAGCAACAGCAATGTTACCGGTAATGCCCATTCCCACGGAAGGAGCGAGTATGCAACTATGGAGTATACTATCATCAGCACTGGCCATAATACCAGATATACAAGGAATCTTACAGAGTTCCAAAATGCTGAATCCTTCAATATTGTGAAGAGGAACCTGCATAACAGAAGTACGGGTTGAGCCAAAATTGATACTGGTATTGAGTATGGAAGTGTAAGCAGTACGAAGAGTATCTTTATGATTCTTGAGTAGACAGGATATCTTATGGATACAGATTCTATACTTATTCCTTTAGATCTTCTAAGTGAGCTTGCTTCATTACCAAGTTTTAGAAGTTCAGAGGCTTTTGACGCATTTCTCTCCTTCAATATTGAAATACGTTCTATGGTCCTGTTATTTGCCTTGAACTGAAGATTGAGACCATGATCCTTGCCTGAATTTTTCTCTTTGAGCAATTGTTTGACCTCTATTGGATGCGCTGCGTTGCATATTTCATATACTGCATCATAATCCTGGTCGTTTGGTATATAAAGTATAGAGGAGTGAAGGCGCTTTTCAAGCAAATCCTTCATTTTGTTCATCTGCTCCTGAGTTGTAAGCTGTGAGTGTTGTGACAAAAACTCTCCCACATTTATTGGATCTCCTATCTGGACACGTACTGTTGATCTGAATCTGAAGAAATTTCCATATCTCAACCCAACAGGTACTATATAGAGAGGCATGTCCGGCATCATTTCCTGTGCCTGGAATGCTATTCTGAATATTCCCTTGGATAGGGGAAGTGATGAGTATTTAGCCTGGTGGGTACCCTCAGGAAAGATACAGAAAGGTATTCTGTCTCTAAGCACATCTACAGCTTTGCTGATAGTCTCTTGATTCTTCTTTACCTCGTTCAATCCATCACGCATACGCATTATGGGCATAATTTTAAGGAATGTGAAGATTTTAGCCAATCTGCGGTTTTTGAAGATATCTGCTCTGGCAACATAAACCTTTGGTTTACGGTCTATTGCCAATATAATCAATGCATCCATCAATGCATTTGTATGGTTTGGAGCATAAATTATTGCCCCGTCTTGGGGTAATTTCTCCAATCCTTCATATTTTATGCTATGGTAAGACAGCTTGAGTGTAGTATCTACATAGTAACGCAGAAAATTGTACAAGCCGTCATTATCCTGAATTTTTTTCTCTTTTCTCATCAGTTATGCGTTAAGCGGTTTTCTACGGAAAAGGAAAGCTACAGTCAAACCTGAAATAATGTGCCATATACCCCACCATGCTGTAATGAAGAGCATACCGCCATAATGGCCATGCCATATTTCAGGTGGAAATATGGCTTTATTGAAGAGCAGTATCAATCCCAATCCCGAATTTTGGATTCCTATTTCAACTGTTAGAGATCTTATATCTTTAACTGGAAGTTTAAATAACCGTCCTCCATAGAATCCGGTAGCCAATGCTGCTGCATTATGCAACATTACAATAAAGAAGACGAAAATTATATTATCTACAAATATTTGAAAATTCTGTGAGAATGAAACTATGACCATGCCTATAAAGAGCATAATAGAGAGCATCTGAGCAGGTTTTGTAATCTTTTTGGTAGCATTTGGAAAGTAATGTGAGAATACAAGACCAAGAATAATAGGAAGCCCAAGAAGCAGAAGTATCTGTTCAAGCATTGGCATAAATGGAATTACAAGTACAGGGATATCATTTCTCAAACTTGCAAAGTGGCTGTACATAGATCCCCACAAGAAAAAGTTAAATGGAGTAATAATGGGAGCAAGAGCTGTTGTAATGGCTGTCATTGAAACTGAGAGTTCTATATTTCCTTTTGATAGGGAAGAGATAAAATTTGAAATATTTCCTCCTGGACAGCAGGCTACCAGTATCATTCCCAATGCAATCATTGGGGTTATGAACGGGTTTAGAATTATTGTAATGAGAAATGTTATGGCTGGAAGTGCTATCCATTGAAGCAGAATTCCAACAATAACAGATTTTGGATTAGTAAAAACATCTTTGAATGTTTGTAATTTAATGCCAAGAGCAACTCCAAACATAACAAAAGCAAGAATAAAGTTTACTATCATCATTCCACTTTCGCCAAAGTTAATAGTAACGGCATTAAGTGATTCTAATTGTTCTTTCATAGAAAATTTTTAGGTAGTACAAACTACAAATGTATTAATATTATACCAAAAATTACCATCTTAGCTCATAAATTAGCGTGTTAATTTAAAAATAAAGGGTTAATAACCCAATGATTTGAAGAAAAATACACTTCTTTGCTCTTCGGGTATAGAATATGTTTTCTTCTGGAGATCCGGTCTATCTCTGTTTACCAGACCGCTGAAGCTACTGCTAAGAATTATCTCAAGTGTCAATTGGGTATATCGCTCAGAAAACATTTGTCAAATTTTCTGTATACAATTCTATAAATGTACTCAATATTAATATATTTGTATATGATTTTGTTGAAAGAATCATTATTATGTTTAACCAATTATTATAACTGATATGAAAAAGCTATTTATAACTCTTATAGTTTCAATATTTGCATTAAGTTCAATGTATGCAGGCAATAACTCACGTGTTAACTATTTGGGTGAGGTCTATTTGGGCAATTCATTTGGCGTGGGTGAAAATCCAAATAATAGGGCACATCTTCACACTGTGCACGGTATAAAAATTGGAAATTATTTCTCAACAGGTTTGGGTACGGGTTTGGATCTCTACTATGATGGAGGTGATTTTATGACTCTTGTTCCAATATTTTTGAATGTAAAGGGTTATCTTCCATTGAATGACAAATTAGCACCTTATGTATCTATGGATTTCGGAGGTAGTTTTGGTGTAGGAGATTCTTCCCCAATGTCAGGATTGATGTTCACTCCGGCTGTAGGTCTCAAAATCAAATCTTTCAATATACAGTTTGCTTACGCTATACAGAAATTTTCCATTGATTTGCAGGATTGGGGTGTGCTCAATTTTAACTGTAATGCAATTCAGCTGAAGGTAGGATATCTATTCTAGATATGTATATCTGCTGTTGTATAGCTGTCATGGAGACTGAGACTTATATATTGCCTTTTGAGAGGGATGATAAGAGATTCCAATTGTTCTTTTATGATAATGTAGGTTTCAGGTTGTGTAAATGTATTAATAATAGCCTAAAGATTTGAAAAATAAATCTTTTCTAAGTTCATCCGGTATAGAATGGACTGAAATTCTCTTTTCCAATTCTGTATAGAAACTGTTGTCCGACAGATGGCATCTGTATAGAGTGTCTGTTTGTGAGAGGTATAATGTGTTGAAACGGATGTCGAGGTTATCCTGTAAGAGCAATATGTAACTTACAGCAGCTTCAACCTGATTGATGTCGAGCATATCCCTGCAGAAGATAAAGAGTCCATACTCCTCAAAATTGCCATAAAAGCCCCTGGCAACCTTCTCCACTTTACTCTTTATAATACGTTTGAGCGGTTGTGCAAGTGCCCAGTAATCATATTCAAGATGGCCGGTATAGTTCAATCCCGGCAAACCGTATGCGTAACCGCTCTTTACGATTCTCTCAAGATCAGATTTGTTTTCATCTTTCAACTCCATGCCTGCCAACTCCTTAAGCAGTTGATTTGCATTTTTTCTGTCGGGATCCATAGCACGCGTAACCTCTATACCCAAACTCATGTCATCTTTCTGGAGATCGGGTCTGTCCCTATTTACAAGATTGGCAAAATGAGACCCTAGAATTCTCTCAAGTGTAAGTTGCGCATAACGCTCAAAAAAACATGTGCCGAATTTTCTGTATGCCATTCTACAAATATATAATATTAATTGATATAATAAGTGATATAATCATTAAATTTGTAGACAAATGGGATTCGGGAAATATGCATATAAAATGCAGTAATATTGAGTATATACTATGAATAAATTATCTGTTTTAGCTATGAGTCTTTTGGTTTTGTCTAGTTGTTCACAAAAATCAGAAATACCTGCTCCATGCAGGGAGTATTATATTGATGTTGTTAAAGAACTCTCTTCGCCAGAATATTATGGAAGAAGCAATTATAATAATGGAACAATAAAAGCAGCAGAGTTTATTCTCAATGAACTTGAGGCAATTGATTTGAAACCAATTCCTCAAGAGGTTACTGATGCTTCGTGGGAGGGAAGGGAGAGACCTGCACCAACTACACTGCAACCTGAATTCAAGAGCCTTATAACTCCTTGCGATGCACGCAGATGGAGCAATGGTTCCCAACAACAGCTTGCTTATATGCAGCATTTCTGCCATCCGTTGAATGCGCAGCGTGGAGCTGTTGAACTTGTTGTTGATGGCAGAACTCTTGTTCATACAGTTGATTATACTCTAAAAGAGTTTTCTCCAACTTATAAAGGTGAGCTTGATATTGTTTATCTCGATAATGAACATCTTAACCCACAGACATTCTGTGCATATCTTAACAGTGGAAAGTTTAAGGATAAAGCTGTTGTAATAGATTGGGATTATTTTAACCTTACAATGTTTACTTATAAGGGTATAGAGGTGTACAAGACCTATTTTGTACCTCTCAATAATGTTGGGGCACTAATCTGCAGATCATCAGAAGAACAGGTCTTTCCATATTTCAAGTCGCGCAACCACTTCAATACCCCAATGCCCGTATTTATGGTAAACTCATCATTTCCTGAAGATGCTAAAAGGGTAAATATAGATGTTGAAGCAGAAATGATTGAGAATGACGGCCATAACATTATTGCGTATCTTCCTGGAACTAAAGAGCCGCAAAAGCATTTCATTATCTCTTGCCATTATGACCATTTGGGCATTTGCGGAAAAGAGATCTTTTACGGTGCAAATGACAATGCATCAGGTACAGCCATGGTTCTTAACCTTATAAGATACTTTAAGGCAAACCCGCCGGAGTACTCTATTCTCTTTATCTTTTTTGATTCAGAGGAGAACAATCTGTTAGGCTCATTTTTCTATACTCACAATCCTCTGCTACCTCTTGAGAATATAAGGTATTTCATAGAACTTGACATGATTGGAGATAACGGTAATAATATCTATTGTCAGATTTCAGATGAGGGAGAGGCCGGACTAAACAAACTCAATGAGATTAACCGGTCGATGAATAATCCTTTTGCATCTCTCGACCGACATCAGCTTGATGATTATGCCGACCATTATCCTTTTGGAATTAAGGGAGTTCCTGCCATATATATTGAGCTTGACGGAGATACTAACAAAAA
>JAFZFL010000226.1 GCA_017555925.1 Bacteroidales bacterium
GTTCTACATTAACAAGGTATTGTGCCAAAGAATTTTCAAAGTCGGCATCTGATATTGCCCTCTGTTTGTAGAGTGTCGCATTCCTATTATGGGCCTGTTCAACTTGGGCCAATTGGGCCTTCTGCTGCATGTATTGTGCCTTTACCGAGTTGAGTGATGCCTCTGCACGTTCAACGGCAGAGATGTAAACATCCTGTTTTATCTTTATCAGAAGATCTCCGGCGGTTACATTATCTCCTTCATTCACATTTAGTTCAATGATTTCTCCAGATACATCGGGGCTTATTTTTATTTCAGTTACAGGCTGTATTTTACCATTTGCTGGAATAGTCTCAGTTATAGTTATGCGTTTGGGATATGCCACATTAACCTCAATACCGGGTTTCTCCTTATTTACGCCAATAATAATTAGAATGGCAATCAGAGCAAATACCCCCAATAGAAAATATTTTGTCTTTTTGTTTTTATTGCTCATTTTACTACAGTTTTATAGGAATACCTTTATAAAAATCCAGGATTTTCAATTGGAAAATATATTGGAACTTTGATTGATAATACTCAGACTCAGCCTTAAAGAGGTTTGTTTTGGCTACGATATAATCTGTACTGTTCAATACGCCTGTGTTGAATTTGCTCTCCACATAGTTGAAAGATTCTCGGCTGGCTTTCATATTATGCATTGCAGCCTTGCACTTTGCAAATGAGTTTTCTGCATTGTTGTTTGCCTGTTGTATCTCTTTGTACAGGGTGTTATGTCTTCTTTTAAGTTCTATTTCCGCATTCTCCACACTATATCCGGCGTTACGTAGGGCGCTGCCTCTTCTCCATCCGTTGAAGATGGGAATGCTCAATGAGAGTCCTATTGAAGGGTTGCGGTTCTCATTGAACTGGTCAAAGAAGGCAGAGTTCTGGCTGTCGCTGAAATATGTTCCATATCCTGCGGTAAATGAGATAGATGGAAAGAGTTGTCCCTTTTGGATTTTGTAATCATACATGCTCTTTTTCAATTGGAGCTCTGCACTCTTTATTTGGGGTAGCGAAAGGGCCTTGTCAAATATGGATGCAATATCCTCATGAATAAAGTGGGCAGTTGAGTCATCAAAGAGAGGAATCTCAACATCAAAACCCTCTTCTTGCGGAATCTCCATCAGCTGCATAAGGGTAAGGAGATTGCTTTTGATGTCATTGCGTGCAGCCACGAGTTGTACAAGTTCTGCAGCAAGCTGTGCTTCAATATCAAGCAGGCTGCTGTATGGTTGGCTTCCGGCATCAACAAGCACTCCGGTTCTCGCTCTCTGTTGCTCCACGCTTTTATAACTCTGCTCGGCACTCTTTTCAATCTCAATGGCGAGCAACACCTGAAGGTAAGCCTGGGTGATGGCAATGGAGATCTCATTTTTAAGCTTTTCAACCTCCTGTTGGCTTATCTGAAGTTGGGTGCGGCTGCTCTTTAGCGAATAGTGTTTTGACAAGCCTTCAATAATTGGGGTTGAGGTACTTATATTTGCGGTTGTGCTTTGTGTAAGCTGGTTGGTAATTATCTCAAGGTCGTTGATGTTTACAGATTTGCCCCAATTGAAATTGTGTCCCAAAGAGGCATTGAACGATGGAATAAAGTCAAGTTTTGACTCTTTTACGCCTGTCTCGGCCTGCTTTACCGCAATCTCCTGCTGTTTTATCTGCAGATTGTTCTTGTGGGCGTAATCTATGCACTCTTCCAATGACCATTTTTGCTGCGCTCCAAGCGGAATATTGAAAATGATCAAGAGCAATGCAGAGATCAGAGAAGTGTGAATTTTCATGTCAGAAGTTGTTTCTTGAGATATAATGTGCACACAAAGATAACAATAAAGAGGTTGCCTGCGTAAGAAATCATTAAAAATAGAAAGAGTTATTTCTCTTTATAACTACTCTTTGCAGGCAATCTCAAAACAGAAACAGTTATAACTTAACTGAAACGGGCGTTCAGAATTTAGGATAATATCCTCCGGCCATCTGATCCGTAATTGCTTGCGGTCCCCGTTTTGTTGTAAGGTAAATAAGCTTTGCAAGAGTTCCAACACATTGTGCCACAATCTCAACTATTCTGGCAACACTCTCGCTTCTTCCTCCATAAACAGCAGAACATTCTGCCATTCCAATTCCAACAAATCCATTCATCATAACATCCTCCATCCTTTGTCAAATCCTCTTCGCGCATCATCTTCATACTCACTGGCATACTTTATAAGTCTCCCAACGTATGCTGCAAATTTTATGAGATCTAACCACGATACCCCACCTCTTTGCTGCAACTCCTGCTCACTTGGAGCAATAAAACAGCTCTGCTGCATTCCAACAGCCTGGCTGCAATAAGAAAATCTGCTCTCTACCATACACTTGAATTATTTTAATGCCTACAGAAATGGTGCGTAGACTTCCACCTTTATCCCAGATCAATCAATTCATCTGCAATCCTCATTACCTTATTGTTGTGAGAGATTACAATTACGCTCTTGCCCATTTTCCGGAGCCGTACCATCACTCCAATAATGGAGTTTTCGCCCAGTTCATCCATATTGGAAGTGGCCTCATCAAAAATGTAAATTTGAGAATCTCTGTAGAGCGCCCTTGCAATTGAGATTTTTTGCATTTCGCCTCCCGACAGTCCCACTCCTCCACCTATATTTGTACAGATGCCATTGGGTAACCTCTTTATAAACTCGGCCAATCCTGCCTCTACACAAGCTTTTGAGACCAGTGTCATGTCCGGATTCTCTTCGAGTGAGGTTATATTGGCAAGAAGAGTATCATTGAAGATAAATGGCTTTTGAGGAATGATTGATATGACTCTTCTCCACTTGTCTGCAGGAATCTCCTCCATATATCTGCCACCAATAAGAATTTTTCCGCAAAGTGGTTCAATATCTCTCATAAGCATGGCTGCAAGGGTACTCTTTCCGCTTCCATTTTTACCATATATAGCTGTAATGGCATGAGCCTTTATATGTGTTGAGAATTTGTCAAAAAGCAGTTCCCTGCCTGGGTAAGCAAATGAAATATTCTCAAAAATTATATCACCACCAATCTCTGTCTGATTGCATGTGCTCTTTTTTGCCGGCTCTTCGGTGTGTCCCATATCAAGAATTTCAAAGAGACGTTCAATTGATACGGAGGCTTTGGAGAAGTGTTTTGCCATTTGGGCAATTCCATCAAGAGGCGATGTGAAGAGTGAGCAGAGGGTGTAGAAAGATACAATTTCTCCAACGGTAAGCTCCCCTCCAATAACAAGGAATCCTCCAATTGTTAAGGTGCTGGCAAACAGCATGGCGCTAATGCCGCCTCCGGCCGTATCTACAACTGTGGCACACCTGCCGGCTTTAAGCAACTCCTCCTGGAAGAGTCTGTATCTCTGTATGACCCTCTTTGTGAATGCCCTCTCAGCTCCAAGGTGCTTTATTGTAATAAGGGCATCCATACCGTGGAGCATGCTGCTCTCAAAGTGTGCATTTAGAAGTGCCAGATTCTTGTCATGTTTTCTGTTAAGATTTACTGACACTATACAGATAACCGCATAAAGCGGAAAAAAAAGAAGTGTAAGAACTGCCAGCCGGCAGTTTGTCAAAACCATAAGAATAAAAACTACAAGCAAGGTTGCACAGCATAGTGGAAGAGCAACAAGCCCTTCAGATATGAATACCCTTATATTATAAGCATCGCCAATGCGGGAATTGAAGTCGGCGGGAGTATACTGGCTGAAGATAGTTGGATGTAGAGAAAAAACCTTTTCTATATAACTTCCAATCAGCTTTCGGTCTATATTCAGACCTCCTTTTATAAGGGACATCCCCCTATATTGTTCCATTATTGCAGTTGAGACTATAATTACAAGCAGTATTACAGCAATAGTAACTATCTCATCTTTCCGGCCGTAGGGAATAGTGACATCTATCAGCCTTTGAAGGATGAAGGCATTTGCTGTGCCCAGAAGTATGAGGGCAAAGCTCAGTATCATTGGAGCAATAAGCCACTTTTTATTATTGGCGACAATTGTTTTTAATCTCTTTCTAAAAGGAGTTCTGGTGTCACCCGGTTTAAACTTCTCATTTGGAGTGAGCAGTATTATGTATCCGCTCCACTCTCCTCTAAATCTGTTTATGGGGTATGAAACAATCTCTCCTATAGCAGGATCCATAATCTCTACCCTATTGGAGAGGGTTTTTACTACAACTACAAAGTGAAGCAGGCCATCCTCTTTATTAAGGTGTGCGATAAAGGGCATGTGAATCTCTTCAAGCGCTTCAATCCTCTTTTGGGGCGATTTGAGGGCCTGGCCGTTGAGGCCTAAAGAGTGTGCCCCTTCAAGTATTCCCTTTATAGTAATTCCGTCTTTGGTGCAGTTGCACACACTTTTTACCTTTGACAATGGTAGAAACAGACCATGCCAGGCAGCTATTGCGCATAGGGATGCTGCTCCGCAATCAGATTCATTGTGCTGTTGTATGCAAATTCTCTCTTTTTTAAGCCTGTTCCACATAAGCCATCCGTTTTTCAAACCTCTGCAAATTTGCAACAGCAGTTTGTAACAGATGTGCGTAAATGACAAAACATATTTTTTTACGCTTCAAAAAAATATGGAATTGAGTATAAAAAGAGGGTTATGTGTTATGATACAATAGATTGCAGATATGGGAAAATTTTTTCCGACAGACCGGTAAGTTGCGGATAGAATTTTGAACCTTCAAAGAAACTGTCGGGAATAAGATGCCATGAGGCATTAATATAATTGACTACATATGCAATCAGGCTCATTATCAAAATCCATTTCATGGCGGAGAAGAGTATTCCCAAAAGGCGGTTGAGCCACCCCAACAGGGTGAAGTGAATAATCTTTTCAATTGCCATTCCTATTATGTTGCCTGCAACGATTACAAGTATAAGGATTAATATGAATGAGGCAATGTATACTGCCGTTTCTCCCATCTCAAAGTATTTCTTTATTTGCAGTGCGGCAAAATCTGAAAATTTGAATGCGCACCATACACCAAAAATGAGTGAGGCTATGCTTACAATTTGTGAGATGAATCCTTTGAATGCTCCATATATTGCACTGGCAATAATGACGGTTAGAAGAACAAAATCTAAAATGCCCAAATCCATTGCAGATATAATTAAATATTTTTCAAAAATA
>JAFZFL010000227.1 GCA_017555925.1 Bacteroidales bacterium
ACAGGGTGATACCGTAATTGTTTCAGGTACTCTTCAATTGCGTATGGGTTTACCGGTAGTGTTGGACAACATAGATTGATTTGATTTATGAACATTTCTGAATTGAGTATACGAAGGCCCGTTCTCTCTACGGTGCTTACGCTTATAATCCTGCTCTTTGGATTTATAGGTTATAATTATTTGGGTGTAAGGGAGTATCCTTCTGTCGATAACCCAATTATCTCTGTACAATGCAGCTATCCGGGTGCAAATGCAGATGTTATAGAGAATCAGATTACAGAACCGCTTGAACAGAATATCAACGGTATTCCCGGTATCCGTTCGTTGTCAAGTACCAGCCAACAGGGTTCATGCAGGATTACAGTTGAGTTTGAACTCTCTGTAGATTTGGAGACAGCTGCCAATGATGTAAGGGATAAAGTCTCAAGGGCACAGAGATTCTTGCCAAGGGATTGTGACCCTCCAATTGTATCAAAGGCAGATGCCGATGCAATGCCTATCCTTATGGTAGCTCTTCAGAGTGACAAGCGTTCTCTGTTGGAGTTGAGTGAAATAGCAGATCTTACCGTTAAGGAGCAGTTGCAGACTATCTCCGATGTGAGCGGCGTGAGTATATGGGGAGAGAAAAAGTATTCGATGCGCCTCTGGCTCGATCCTGTAAAGATGTCGGGATACGGTGTTACCCCAATAGATGTGAAGAATGCCATAGATAAGGAGAATGTTGAGCTTCCGTCGGGAAGTATAGAGGGAAATACAACAGAACTTACTATCCGCACATTGGGCCTTATGCATACTGCACAGGAGTTTAATGATTTGGTAATTAAAGAGGTGGATGGCAAGATTGTGAGGTTCAGCGATATTGGCATGGCAGAGCTTGGTCCTGCAGATATCAAGAGCTATATGAAGATGAATGGTGTTCCTATGGTTGGTGTTGTTGTTGTGCCCCAGCCGGGAGCGAACCACATTGATATTGCCGATGCTGTGTATGAAAGGATGGAGCGTATGAAGAAGGATCTTCCGGAAGATGTCACATATTCATACGGTTTTGACAATACAAGATTTATCAGAGCGTCAATTGCCGAGGTAGAGGAGACTGTTTATGTTGCATTTATCCTGGTAATTATAATTATCTTCCTCTTCCTGAGAGACTGGCGTGTTACATTGGTGCCTTGTATTGTTATTCCGGTATCACTCATTGGAGCCTTCTTTGTAATGTATCTGGCCGGATTCTCAATAAATGTGCTCTCCATGCTGGCGGTGGTGCTTGCAGTGGGTCTGGTGGTTGATGATGCCATAGTGATGACGGAAAACATATACGTGAGGATTGAGAGGGGGATGGAGCCTGTACAGGCTGGAATTGAGGGTGCAAAAGAGATTTTTTTTGCAGTAATTTCAACAACTGTAACATTGGTTGCTGTATTCTTCCCGATAGTCTTTATGGATGGTATGACGGGACGTCTGTTCCGTGAGTTCAGCATTGTGGTTTCAGGATCGGTTATAATCTCATCTTTTGCAGCGCTTACATTTACACCGATGCTTGCTACCAAACTCTTGAAAAAGAGAGATAAGAAAGGGTGGTTTTATGAGAGGACAGAGCCTTTCTTTGAGGGTATGAACAATTGGTACAGCCGCTCACTCGATGGCGTTATGAAGAAGAGATGGGTAGTGCTTCCATTTGTGTTGCTTACATTTGGAGTGATTGTATACTTGTGGGAGATAATTCCTGCAGAGACTGCACCTCTTGAAGACCGTTCACAGATTAATGTAAGGACAAGCGGTGCAGAGGGTATCACATATGAATACATAAGGGATTATACCGAGGATATAAACAGATTGGTTGATTCGCTCGTTCCCGATGCAAAGGCTGTTACCGCACGTGTCTCGGGAGGTGGAGGAAACTTGAGCATTATTCTTAAGGATTTGAAAGAGAGGGATTATACCCAAATGGAGGTGGCTGAGCAGCTTTCGCAGGCAATCAGAACAAAAACAAAGGCGAGATCTTTTGTGCAGCAATCTTCATCTTTTGGTGGCCGACGGGGTGGAATGCCTGTCCAATATGTTCTCCAGACAACAAGTATTGAGAAACTTCAGGAGGTTTTGCCGCAGTTCCTTGCGAAAGTTTATGATAATCCTGTATTCCAGATGGCCGATGTGGATCTGAAATTCAGCAAACCTGAAGTAAGAATAAGCATCGACAGGGATAAAGCCAATACAATGGGTGTAAGTACAAGAAATATTGCCCAAGTGCTGCAGTATGGATTGAGTGGCCAGCGTATGGGATATTTTTACATGAATGGAAAGCAGTATGAGATTTTGGCAGAGATTAACCGCCAGCAGCGAAATACTCCGGCAAACCTTAAGTCTATTTATATAAGGAATGATAAGGGAGATATGATACAAATGGATAATCTTGTTGAGCTTGAGGGCGGTATTGCTCCTCCAAAACTCTACAGATACAACAGGTTTGTATCTGCAACCGTATCTGCCGGATTGGCAAAAGGAAAAACAATCGGACAAGGCCTTGAGGAGATGGATAAAATTGCGAAAGAGGTGCTTGATGATTCATTCAGAACTGCACTTACAGGAGAGTCTAAAGAGTATAGGGAGAGCTCTTCAAGTCTGATGTTTGCATTCATTCTTGCAATAGTGCTTATCTATCTGATACTTGCTGCCCAGTTTGAGAGCTTTAAAGATCCTGTAATCATAATGCTTACAGTGCCATTGGCTGTGGCAGGTGCATTGGCGTTCATGTATTTTGGAGGTGTAACCATGAATATCTTCAGCCAGATTGGTATAATTATGCTTATTGGACTTGTTGCAAAGAATGGTATTCTGATTGTGGAGTTCGCCAACCAGAAACAGGAGGCAGGTATAGGCAAACTTCAGGCAATAAAGGAGGCGTCGTTGCAGCGTCTGCGTCCAATTCTTATGACAAGTGTCTCTACAATTTTGGGTCTGTTGCCTTTGGCATTTGCCTCAGGTGAGGGATGTAACCAGAGAATTGCAATGGGTGTTACAGTAGTTGGTGGAATGTTGGTTTCAACCATACTTACCATGTATGTGGTTCCTTCAATCTATTCATACATAGCAACAGACAGGGCAGAGAAAGCAAGGGTGGCAAAGAGTTAAATGAAAGGAGGAGAGTTTATGAACAGGATATATGATTTTATAAATGGCAAGGGGGGCATTGCAATTCTGCTTTTTGCAGCAGGCATATTGCTCTCTTTGAATGTGGTGGCACAACAACAGAATGCCTCACTTTTGCAGGATGAACCCCAGAAGAGCCAGTTTTTGAGAATATATACACTTAAGGAGTGTCTTGAGGAGGGTATCCAAAAGAATTACTCCCTTAAGATAGTGAGAAACGAGCAGAGGATGGTTGATAACAATACAACTCTTGGAAATGCCGGATTCTGGCCTTCATTGGATTTGAAGGGTGTATATAGCGGTGTTTCAAATGATACTCAGACAAAGCTCAGGGAAGATAATTCAGTAATAGAGGAGAATAATATATTCAACCAGACAATAGATGCCGGGTTGAGTATGAACTGGACCATTTTTGAGGGTTTCAATGTTATTGCATCATACAAGAGGTTAAAGGAGTTGCAGCAGCGGGGCGAACTTGATACCAGAATGGCAATTGAGGATTATATTGCCGGTTTTACTGCTGAGTATTATAACTATATTCAGCAGATTATACGTCTGAAAAACTTCAAGTATGCGGTAGCTCTCTCAAAGGAGAGATTGAGAATTGTTGAGCAGAGATATGTAATAGGTAACTTTTCGGGATTGGATTATCAGCAGGCAAAAGTGGATTTCAACTCCGACAGTTCAAAATATGTTAAGCAGCAGGAGGCTTTGCAAAGCTCTGCAATAGCCCTCAATGAGTTGTTGGCAGAGGAGTGTCTGAATGCTCAGGTAATGG
Organism: Bacteroidales bacterium; assembly: GCA_017555925.1. The sequence goes on from JAFZFL010000227.1 coordinate 3,926, forward strand.
TTCAGGATACAGTTATAGATGTTAATAAAGATCTTGACTTTAACCATCTTATGGAGTCTATGCTAAAGAGCAATGCAGAACTTCTGTATGCAAAATCCAATAGTGCCATAGCAAAGCTCGACTATAAACGGGTTACATCAAGAAGTTACCCTTATTTGAGATTGAATGCCGGTTATGGTTATACCCTTAACAAGTATAATAAGGGGGCAAATTATCATAGAGGTACATTGGGATTTGATTTTGGCGCTACTCTGGGCATTAATATCTTTGACGGCAACACTGCAAGGATGGAGCGCAGAAATGCCAAGATTAAGATTGAAAATGTTGAATTGGAGCAGACCGACATTGAGCAATCACTTAAGGCGCAACTCTACACTATATGGCATGCTTACCAGAACAATCTTCAAATTTTGCAGCTTGAGAAAGAGAACCTTGTTGC
>JAFZFL010000228.1 GCA_017555925.1 Bacteroidales bacterium
AGAGGAGATAGTGTCAAACAAATACAAAGAGATAAATGTTGCTCTGGTAGGTAACCCCAATAGCGGGAAAACAAGTCTGTTCAATGCCCTGTCGGGAAGCCATGAGCATGTTGGAAACTATAGCGGAGTTACGGTTGATGCAAAATTGGGGCATTTCAAATATAAAGGATACAAGATCAATATTACTGATCTGCCTGGAACATATGCACTTACCGCCTACTCCCCCGAAGAGCTTTATGTAAGGCGCTATCTGCTTGAAAACACTCCAGACATTATCCTTAACTCTGTTGTAGCATCAAATCTGGAACGTAACCTTTACCTTACAAGCGAACTTATTGATATAAATCAGAAGAGTGTAATTGCCCTCAATATGTTTGACGAGCTGGAGAACAGTGGTGCAAAACTCGACTATATAAGCCTTGCCAAACTTGTAGGTATTCCAATGGTCCCCGTTGTTGCGCGCGAAAAGAAGGGTCTCGACAGACTGCTCGACACCATAATTGCAGTTTATGAACACACCTCTTCCGGACAGAACGGCTCAAAGGCAAAATCTGCCAGTGAGAATGGAGACGAGACTGATGTGGCTGATATTATAAGACATATCCACATAAAATACTCTCCTGTTATAGAGAAGGAGATTTCCGCCATTTCAAAAGAGATAAAGCGCAATGATGAGATATTTCCAAAAGCATTTCCACACAGATACTGGTCTGTAAAACTTCTTGAGGGAGACAGGGAAGTTGAGTCAATCATTAGAAAATCACCAGATTACTCCAAATGGACAAATCTGCGCGAGGCAGCTGTAGAGAGGGTAAAAAAGCACTTGGGAGAGGATATTGAAACAGCTATAAGCGATGAAAAATATGGCTTCATTTCGGGCGCACTCCGTGAGACCTTTACCCCAGGGAATAATGAGCAGAAGAAGGCAACTGCAATAATTGACACAATTGTAACGCACAAACTCTTCAGTTTTCCAATCTTTCTGCTTCTGCTATGGGTAATGTTCAATGCTACATTTACACTCGGAGCCTATCCGCAAGAGTGGATTGAGAGCGCTGTAGGCTGTTTTGGAGAGTTTGTAAGCGGCCTCCTTCCAGAAGGTGCCCTTAAGGATCTTCTGGTGAATGGAATCATTGCCGGAGTTGGAAGTGTGATAGTATTTTTGCCCAACATCCTCATATTATATCTCTTCATTTCGCTGATGGAGGATTCCGGCTACATGGCCAGAGCAGCATTCATTATGGATAAACTTATGCATAAGATGGGGCTGCATGGCAAATCTTTTATTCCTATGATTATGGGCTTCGGTTGTAATGTGCCGGCAATCATGAGTACAAGAACTATTGAGAGCAAATCGAGCAGATTCATTACCATACTTATAAATCCTTTCATCTCATGCAGTGCCAGACTACCGGTTTATATCCTGCTTGCCGGAATATTCTTTCCGAAAAACTCAGGAACTGTACTGATGATGCTTTATCTGTTGGGAATTGCTGTTGCAATCATAACAGCCAAACTGCTCAGGAAGTTTCTTTTCAAGGAGGATGAAACCCCTTTTGTAATGGAGCTTCCACCTTACCGCATACCTACGCTTAATGCCACACTTGTTCACCTATGGGAAAAATGCGCACAATATCTCAAAAAGATTGGAAGCGTAATATTGTTTGCCTCAATAATCATTTGGTTTCTTGGCTACTACCCACGCCCCGACACCTCAAAAAATTACAATGGCTCATACCTTGAACAGACAGGCAAGTTCTGCGAACCTGCACTTGAACCGCTTGGACTCAACTGGAAAGCCGGAGTGGCCCTGGTTTCCGGCGCAGCAGCCAAAGAGATTATTGTAAGCACCTTAGGAGTACTCTATTCAGACGAACAGAGTACTGGAGAGACTACAGAATTGAAAGAAAAGAGAGAAACCACATTGGAAGAAGAGGATGCTCTGCTCAAATATCAGATACTCAAATCCGGAGACTTCTCATCTGCCTCAGCTTTAGCATTCATGGTATTTGCCCTGCTATACTTTCCATGTATAGCCACATTGGCTACAATATCAAATGAAACTGGCAGTTGGAAATGGGCACTCTTCTCTTTTTTGTACAGTTGTTCAATCGCTTGGATTCTCTCATTTGTTATATACAATATAGCAAGCCTGTTCTAAAAAGAGATGCAAGAGATTATAGTTTACATATTGGTTGCAGCTGCTGTAGTAGCCCTTTCTCTAAAGATACGCAAAAATATCAAAGAGAGAGGCTCCTGCCAAGGATGCCCCAACTGCGGCAATTGCCATAGTTGCAACCGGCAATAAGTGCCATAGCTTACAACACTTCCAGCATCTGCTGCACATAACCCATTGTAGCCAGACTGTCCATCTCCCATTTTAGGGCATCTCTGGTTATAAAAAAGGCATCAATATTCTCTTTGCTCACAGGCTCTACAGATGGGCTTTCAAGTTTGAGAGGATCTATTGGCGTACCGTTTTTCCATACTCTGAAATCGAGATGAGGACCTGTTGAAGCACCTGTACTTCCCACATATCCAATTACCTGACCCTGTTTTACCCTGTCACCCTTCTTCAAACCCTTTGCATAACGGCTCAAATGGAGATATGCAGTTGTATATACTGAATTATGTCTTATCTTCACAGTGTTTCCACCGCCTCCACTCCAGCCCTTGGATATAACAACACCATCACCTATTGACATTACCGGAGTACCTTTTGGAGCTGCATAATCAATTCCAGTATGAGGTCTGTATACACCATATACCGGGTGTTTGCGTCTATAGGTGAATTTGGAACTGATTCTTTTGAAACTTAACGGAGCCTTCAAAAAGGCCTTACGCAAACTCTCACCATCCTCATTCCAATATATATTGCTCTTCTGGCCATCCTCAAACCTCACTGAAGTAAATCTCTTTCCATTATGTACAAACTCCGCATACCACACATCCCCTATATCAATAAACTCACCATCATGAGAAATCTCTTCATATACCACTTTAAAAGAGTCGCCTCTCTGCAAAGAGAAGAAATCGATTGTCCATGCATAAATATCAGACAACTTAAGGGCCAATAATGGAGAGGCTCCGGCGTCCGACACATCGTTCCACAGAGAGGAGTTTACAGTTACCGAAGCATATTTTTTCACCTTATCAATCTGTTTTTCAACAATATTTACAAACAGGGAATCTCCCAATCCAAACACAACATGTGAAAAAGCATCCTTCTCATACACAAAATAGAGAGGAGCGCCATTCCCGGCATCACGTACCCGCAAAGTATCATCTGCACCAGCCTCCCTATAAAAGAATTCATATCCGTTGCCAACTCTTATCATCTTTATATCAAAAACCGGTTTTGACAACTCCAGCACTCTCTGCAAAGTATTGTTTGAAACTCCATTGTCAAGCATAAGTTCACCAAAGAAATCTCCACTTTTTACCTTACCATTCACAACTCTCAAACCTGCCTCAGGAAAACCATATTTGCCAACTATAGTATACTGCGAGTCAAAAGAGGTGTTTTCACAACAGCTATCTGTTGATTTACAAGAAAATACAACAGTTACCAACAATAGACAAAACAAAAATTCCGGTATATGGAAGAGATACTTTTTAACCATTTCACACTCTATTTTTAGGGTTTGCGAAGCCAAAGTTAAGACTATAATTTATATTGTTGATAACTTGGTGTAAAAAAATGGAATAAAATGTAAAATATTGTAAAAAGATTTTATAATTTTGCATCACCCCCATATACTACTGTTTTAAGGTTAAAGAGATGGCTAAATTCATTGGCGAATATTGCGTTAAGAAAGATGACAAGGGCAGGATCATTTTCCCTGCACCCTTCAAGGCTCTCTTTTCACCTGAAGAAAAACTCATTTTAGTCATTAAAAGAGACCTGTTTGAGAATTGCCTCAACATGTACACTTACCAAGAGTGGGAGAACGAATCTGAACAGGTCAAATCGAGACTGAATTTTTTCAACAAAGAGCACGCTCTGTTCTGGAGAGAATACATGCGAGACAGAGCTGTTGTGGAACCGGACGGCAAACTTGGCCGTATATCCATTCCAAAGAAACTTTTGGATACAATTGGAGCAGACAAGGAGATTGTTCTTGCAGGTAATGACCACAAAATAGAGATTTGGGCCAAAGAGAGTTATGAGGCACGCCAAGTTTCTCAAGAGGATTTTGTGGCACTTGCCGAGAAAATTCTTGGATAACCTATTGTTTTACAAAGTTTACAACAGCTTGCAATGAGTGAGTATCACGTACCCGTACTATTGGATGAAAGTGTATCTGCCCTTGAGATAAAAAAGGATGGAGTCTATATTGATGCCACATTTGGAGGAGGAGGACACAGTCGCGAGATTCTCAACCGTTTGGGTCCCGACGGAAGGCTTATCTCATTTGACCGTGATACAGATGCGATAAAGAATGCCCCTGATGACAAGAGGCTCATCCTTGTTCACAACAACTTCAGATTTGCAGAAAACTTTGTAAAATACAATGGATTTAACGGCGTAGATGGCATTCTTGCCGATCTTGGAGTATCATCACACCAGTTTGATAGCGGTGAGCGCGGATTCTCATTCAGATTTGATGCGCCCCTCGATATGAGAATGAACCAGAAGGCGCAAAAGAACGCAGCCCACATTGTAAACAACTATACCCAAGAGGAACTTACAAAAATTTTCAAACTCTATGGAGAGATTGACAAACCATGGAGAGCCGCAGAGTTTATCTGCAAAGCAAGGGCAATTGCTCCCATTGAAACTACAGGCCAGTTGAGCAAAGCTGTTGAAAAGATGTACAACCAGCAGACAGAGCATAAGTTCCTTGCCAAACTCTATCAGGCCTTGAGAATAGAGGTGAATATGGAGATGCAGGCTCTGGAAGATTTTCTTACAGGAACTCTGTCGGTACTTAAACCGGGCGGAAGGCTCTCTGTAATCACATACCACTCTCTTGAAGACAGAATGGTAAAGAACTTCATGAAGACGGGCAACACCGGAGGTGAGATCAAAAAAGATTTCTATGGAAAAATAGAGTGTCCTTTTGAAATCATTACAAAAAAACCAATAGTGCCAACAGAGGACGAGATAAGTTCAAACACCCGAAGCCGCAGTGCAAAATTG
>JAFZFL010000229.1 GCA_017555925.1 Bacteroidales bacterium
CCAAGCTTGACCCGTTATGCATATAGCTTAACATTAGACACCGACGATGCCAAAGATCTTGTACAAGAGACTTACTACAAGGCACTGAACAACCAGGAGAAGTTTGATTCCGAAACAAATCTTAAAGCCTGGCTCTACACCATAATGAAAAACACATTCATTAATGACTACCGCAGAAGAGTGAAGAAACAGGCCATTTTCAACAAAGATGTTCAGGAGTATGTTCTTAACAGCAGACCAGCCGAAGCCAACCCGGAGAGCGATTTTCACTTCAAGGAGCTTACAGTTATGGTCAACTCGCTTGAACCTGAGTTCAGAATACCATTCCAGATGCACGACAGCGGCTACAAATACCAGGAGATTGCCGACGAACTTGGTCTGCATTTGGGTACAGTCAAGAGCCGGATACACTTTTCAAGACAAAAACTTATTGAAAAATTGAAGCACTAAAACTCTTTTGCAAAGAATTTGCGCTGAAAGATAATCATATAGATAACCGCAACCGATATACAGCTGTCGGCAAAGTTGAATACTGGTCTGAAGAACAGGAACTCTTCACCACCCCAGAAAGGAACCCACTCAGGAATAGTAGTATCAATAATGGGGAAATAGAACATATCCACAACTTTTCCCATCATTAAAGGAGCATATCCGCCTCCCGACGGAAACAACTCAGATACCATCATATAAGAAGAGGCGCTAAAGATTTGCCCATAGAAGAGACAATCTATTACGTTTCCTATGGCGCCTACAAGAACAAGAGATACTCCCACGAGCACACCCGTAGGAGTATCTTCCTTTTTCAATAATACTTTCTTAATGTAGTATATGATGAATCCAATAAGTACAACTCTAAAAAGAGTGAGCAATATCTTTCCTACAACTCCACCGAACTGCATTCCAAATGCCATTCCATTGTTTTCCACAAAACATATCTGAAACCAGTTGCCGAATACAGGAATACTCTCACCAATGGTCATGTTGAGTTTTACCGCAAATTTTATCACCTGATCAACTACAAGCAACAAAACCACCAACAGCGATATAAGCGTACCCTTGGAATATCTCATATATTACCTCTTATTCTTAGCCTCTACAGACAATGTTGCGTGAGGAACAAGCATCAATCTCTCTTTAGGAATCAATTTGCCTGTTTCACGACAAACACCATAAGTCTTATTCTCAATTCTAATCAAGGCAGCTTCCAAGTTCTGGATAAACTTGTACTGTCTTTGGGCCAATTGACCTGACTCCTCTTTTGATAGTGCAGACGCACCCTCTTCAAGAACCTTGAAAGTTGGAGAAGTATCCTCAACACCATTACTTGCACTATGAGTAATTGCAGCTCTCAATTGCTCGTAATCATCTTTGGCTTTCTCTAATTTCTTCAAGATTACAGCCTTGAACTCCTGTAACTCCTCATCACTGTATCTCACCTTTTCAAATTGGGCAGCCGTCTCCTCCTGAGTCTGAACATTGCCCTTAGTAACCTTTGTAGCCATATTTTTTAGTTTTAATATTCAAATATAGGAAAAAATCTACACTTTCTCAATCTTAATGCTGATAGTTTCGTTATTACCCCACTCAACATCTGTACCACCGGCAACCTCATCGCATAAAACTATACTTTCGCACAATGTCTGGCTGCATACATAATCCTTGAAATCAACCAATGAGTCTGCAATTTCCGCATTATTTGAGACTTGAGCCTTAATCTTGTCTGTTACCTCAAAATTACACTCTTTGCGCATATTCTGGATTCTGTTTACAAGTTCACGTGCAGTTCCCTCTCTCTTTAGAGCCTCACTAACGGTAATATCCAATGCTACAGTAAGCTTACCCTCAGTTGCAACCAACCAGCCAGGCATATCCTCTGATGTAATGTCATAATCTCCTTTTTCAAGAATAACATCACCACTTGCAAGTGCCATTGTATAGTTCTCAGACTGCTCAATAAGATTAATCTCACGCTGGCTCAATGTACCGAATGCAGCAGATATCTCTTTCATCTGTTTGCCATACTTCTTACCCAATGTCTTGAAATTAGGTTTTATCTTTTTGGTAATAAGGCCCTCAGTATCTCTGATGAACTCAACCTCCTTAACATTCACCTCGCCAAGAACAAGTTTCTGAACCTTCTCAAATTGGGTTTGGATAGCATCATCAAGCACAGGAATAATAATCTTTGCAAGAGGCTGTCTTACTTTAATATTCACCTTTCTTCTTAGAGCCAAGACCATTGATGAACTCAATTGTGCCAACTCCATACGTTGCTCCAATTCTTTATCTATCTGATCAAGATTAGCCTCAGGCATCATCACAAGGTGTACAGAGTTTTCTGTATGTTTGCCGGCAACTGCATTCAAGTCAAGGAACAATCTCTCCATAAAGAATGGAGCAATTGGAGCTGCAAGAATTGCAACAGTCTCAAGACAAGAGTACAAAGTCTGATATGCCGACAGTTTGTCCTCATCCATATTGCCACCCCAGAAACGTTTTCTGTTCAAACGTACATACCAGTTGCTCAAGTGGTCACATACGAAATCCTGTATTTTTCTGCCAACACTGGTAACATCATAATTCTCATAACACTCCTTAACATCCTTAACAAGGCTGTTCAACAATGAAATGATCCAGCGGTCAATCTCAGGACGCTTTTCAACAGGTACCTGCTCTGCCTTATTGTCAAAGCCATCCACATTCGCATAAAGGGCAAAGAATGAATAGGTATTGTAAAGTGTTCCAAAGAACTTTCTCTTAACCTCATCAACTCCGGCAGAATCATACTTAA
>JAFZFL010000230.1 GCA_017555925.1 Bacteroidales bacterium
ATACTCCATATTGGCAAAATGACCACTCTCAAGAGAGTGCATATATCGCTCAGGCTCCTCTGTCAGTTCGGTGGCAGGGGCATAGCCAACAGCAACAAATCCCATATTTTGTGCATACCTCTTTATCTCTTCAAGTGCAATATTCATAATGCCCAATGGTGATTCTCTGCAAATTTAATGATTGTAATTGTAAGTTTGATTTTATTGATTAATTTTAATTCTAAGAAACAGTGTTATAAATCAACTGTAGAGGTTGATATGTACAGAGATGGCGAAAAAACAAGAGAGGTGATTCCATATATTGCACAATGCGACCATATCAGATCTTTTGTATGACAAGCTTGACAAGAAAAGCAAAATAATCAACTATAATGCAATTCTGGCCATTTGTTATAAATGACAACAAAATGTATATGGCCGCAGGTGCCGACCGCCTCATTGAACTGGCAGAAAAATATAGCTCGCAAAGGATGAAAGAGATTGCGGTAGGTCTGAATGAAGAGTGCAATCCGGTATTGGTGGTTGCAACGTTAAAATAATATTAATACTCTCCTCTTGCCAGCTTCTCTCTGCAGGCGCGCAACATATCGTCAATCATCTCATTAATGCCCCATTTAGGATTCCATCCCCACTCGGCGCGTGCGCAGGAGTCATCCATACAATCTGGCCAGGATGCTGAAATCTGATCTTTAACAGGGTCAATATTATAATCTGCAGTAAACTCCGGAATACGTTTCTTTATCTCTGCAAAAAGCTCTTTTGGGGTAAAGCTCATTGAGGTAATGTTAAAGCTGTTTCTATGGATAAGTTTTGTAGGGTCTGCCTCCATAAGTTGTGTTGTAGCCTCCAATGCATCAGGCATATAAAGCATATCCATATATGTATTTTCAGGCACCTCGCATGTATACTTTCCTGTTTTTACAGCATGATAGAACACTTCAACTGCATAGTCTGTTGTTCCTCCACCAGGCATTGCACCATTTGAAATGATGCCCGGGAATCTTACACTTCTGGTATCAACTCCAAATTTAGTGTAGTAGTAGTCGCTTAATAACTCTCCAGAAACTTTACAAACGCCATAAATTGTATTAGGTCTCATAACAGTATCTTGTGGAGTCATGTGATGGGGAGTGTTCTCTCCGAAAGCACCAATGGAACTTGGAGTAAATACTGCACAATTATACTCTTTTGCAATGTTAAGCGAATTGAGAAGTGCGCCCATATTGATGTTCCATGCCAATTGCGGATTTTTTTCACCTGTTGCCGACAGCAATGCAACAAGATTGAATATTGCATCAACTTTATACTCTTTTACAGCCTGGGCATAAGTCTCCGCATTAAGGGCATCCAAAGAGATTGCGATTGATTTCTCCTGAAGTTTGGCAACAATTTCAGGCCTCAAATCTGCGGCAATTACATTATCCTGACCATAATTTTTTTGAAGATGCGGAACAAGCTCTGTTCCAATCTGTCCGCCGGCTCCAACAACCAATATGCGTTTCATAGTATAAATCAGTTAAAGTTATTTTGTATGGCGCTACATGTTCAGCGTATGCAACAATTATACAAAATTAATAAAATTATTTGAATTCTATGCTTGCTCCCTCGCCATTTACGGTAATCTTTACTTCGCGTCCAAGATATTGTGCATAATTAGGGCGGCTATGGCCCGATGGGAATTTATATATTACCGGAATATCCAACTTGTCGGTATACATTTTAATAAGCTCGTATGCACTCAAATTCCAAGGATCTTCGTCGTCGGTCATCTTGGTGAAACTACCAACAAGCAGAGCCTTTATCTTGCCAAGTTTTCCGCTCTTTTCAAGTTGCTGCATATATCGGTCAATATCGTTCAACCTCTCTCCAACCTCCTCAATGAAAAGAACAGTATTCTCATCAACCTTCAAATCGTATGGTGTGCCAATTGATGCAGTAATGAGAGTCATATTTCCACCTTTAAGAATTCCCTCGGCCTCTCCAAATTTATTGAAGGGATGAGGAGCTATGGTGTATCCCTCTGTTTTGCCGTACAAGGCATTTTTTACAGTTATTAGTGTAGAATCCGGCCTCTCTCTCTTTGTGAGCCAATATGAACTCGGCATGCCTCCGTGAATGGATTGTATGCCATTGTTCGACAAAACATTATGGATGGTTGTTATATCACTGAAACCCACTATCCATTTAGGGTTGCGCCTGATCTCCTCCATATCAAGATATTCGAGAGTTCGGATAGCACCATAACCGCCTCTATAAAATAGGATAGCTTTAAGATTAGGGTTTCTTACCATTCCCATAAACTCCTCTGCACGCTCCTTGTCCGATACAGAGAAGGCTGCAAACTCATTTTTGAACAAATGTTCACCCAATCTTATCTTTACATCAAGTCCCTCTTCAACAACCTTCAGCATTGAGTCAACTTTGGTTCTTCTTACAGCATTGATAGGAGAGGAGATAACCATTACACCAATACTGTCGCCAGGTTGCAGAAATGCAGGTTGTATGCTTCCCGACGGTGAACAGCTGCCAGTAAGAATGCAGAAAAGTATAATGGCAAGTAAAACCAATTTATTTGATATTTTCATATCAGTTATCTTTATTATATGTTATAAATAGAGTTAAAAACAGGTTCTGTTTTCCTATTTTGGAGCTATTCTGTAAAGCACGGCCGCAATGATTGCATACAGGAAGTTAGGAAGCCATAACGCTATTCCCGGAGGTAATGCTCCCGTATGTACAAACATTTGGCTGAAACGCATAAACAGGATGTATGAAAAACTGAGGGCAATACCAATACCTATATTCATTCCAATACCTCCTCGTCTCTTCTTTGAAGAGAGTGAAACACCACTGAGAGTAAGTATGAATGCAGAGAAAGGCATGGCAAAGCGGGTATGCTTCTCTATAAGAGCATATTTTACCATCTGGTCGCCACGCATCTGCTGGGTATCTATCAGTTCATTAAGTTCTATGTAATCAAGAGTCTCCACCACATTCTTTTTGCGGTAGAAATCATCAATTGTAATCACAATGGTGGTATCAAGCGAACTGCCACTCTTTATAATCTCGGTATTGTTTATGAATTGTCGCCAGTGGTAATTTGTAAGCTTCCAACAGCAATTCAACGTATCCCAGGCAGCTGTTTCTGCACTCAATTTAGAGACAAGATTGTGGTCTTCAATGGTCTCAAGGGTAAATTTATATGCAGTGTTGTTCCATGTGCTGAATGACTCCACATACATAAAAGTTCCGGGAGAGATCTGGTAATGCATGTTGCGGTTGGTGTTCTCAAACTTCTTCTTTATGTACTTGTTCTCAAATCCAAGCCGCCCCTTATTGGCCGGGGGAATTACAAAAAGATTGAGAACCAGACTGAAAATGGCAATTGAGGCTGCGGATATAAAGTACGGATACATGAGCCTCTTGAAGCTTATTCCTCCCGCAAGAATGGCCACTATCTCACTGTTGGCCGCCAGTTTTGAAGTAAAGAAGATAACCGTTATGAATACGAACAGAGGGCTGAACATATTCATAAAGTAGGGAATAAAATTAAGATAGTAGTTGAAGATAATCTCATTCAAAGGGGCCTCTTTATCAACAAAATCATCTATCTTTTCACTGATGTCAAAAATAATGACAATGCCTATAATCAATAACAACGCAAAAAAGAAGGTGCCAATAAACTTCTTTATTATATACCTGTCGAGAATTGTTATTTTAAAATTATAGTTGTTCATCTCAATCTATCGTTATAGTTGTAAATGAATTTACAAATTATAGTTTGGTCTCCAGTTTTTTTACTGCCGCATTCTTCCACTGGGTAAAATCACCGGCCTTTATATGTTCGCGTGCAACTCTTACAAGTTCGAGGTAGAAAGCAAGATTGTGTTCACTGGCTATTTGGGCAGCAAGCATCTCTCCAGCTACAAACTGGTGTCTCAAGTATGCTTTGCTGTAGGTGTGGTCTACGAAAGATGTGCCAAGCGGGTCTATAGGTGAGTAGTCGTCGGCCCATTTTTTGTTCCTTATGTTTATCATACCCTCCCAGGTGAAGAGCATTCCGTTACGTCCGTTTCTTGTTGGCATAACACAGTCAAACATGTCAACGCCGCGGGCTATTCCTTCAAGAATATTTGCCGGTGTGCCTACTCCCATAAGGTAGCGGGGTTTGTCTTTAGGTAAAATAGGATCTACGACCTCAAGCATTTCATACATTTTCTCTGTAGGTTCACCAACCGACAAACCTCCAATGGCATATCCATCCATGTCAAACTCCATTACATGCTCTGCAGCCATTCGTCTTAGGTCGGGATATACACAACCCTGGACTATTGGGAAATAGAACTGTCTGTAGCCATAAAGGGGTTCTGTCTCCCTGAATCTTTTTATGCCTCTTGCCAACCATTTTTGGGTAAGTTTAAGTGATTTGAGAGCATAATTATGGTCGGCATCACCAGGGGTACACTCATCAAGAGCCATAATTATATCTGCTCCAATCATACGCTGAGTGTCTACGTTGTTTTCTGGAGTAAATATATGTTTTGAACCATCTATATGCGAACGGAAGGTGCATCCGTCTTCGGTAAGTTTGCGGTTCTCTGCAAGGGAGAAAACCTGAAATCCACCGCTGTCTGTAAGCATAGGTCTGTCCCAGGAGATGAATTTATGGAGTCCTCCGGCTCTGTTTATTATATCCAGACCTGGTCTGAGGTAGAGGTGGTAGGTATTGCCCAGAATAATTTGGGCCTTTATGTCATCTTTAAGATCTTTGTGGTAAACGCCTTTTACTGAGCCAATTGTGCCAACCGGCATAAAAATCGGCGTTTCAATTGTGCCGTGATCTGTATGAAGTAATCCGCAACGTGCGGATGATTGGCTGTCCTGTGCCGTTTTTTCAAAAATCATTCTCATTTCTCTCACTATAGGCAACAAAAGTAATAAAAAAATACTTTATATTTGTAATTTAATGCATCGCAGAATGAGACGGGTACGTTTAGATATTGGGGCGGTAGCTGCTTCTCCCGAAGAGGGTGGCAGTTTTACTTTCTTTTTGTACAGGGAGGGAATGGACAGGTGTCTGCCTGTTCCTCTTACTCCACCTCAGATGCACTCAATCCTTTCAAATTTCAAGCAACTTCCAGGCTCGTCAATATCAATGCAGTCGCTCTTTGCCGAGGTGTTGCAGCAGTATAGGATTGAATTGCTGGAGGTTTCAATTGTCAGGTCAGAGGATGAGTCTGCTCAGGAGAACAACGGTTTTGTTTCTGAACTTCTTTTTTTTGATGGGGATAAGGAGATAAAGCAAGTGGCCGGTTTTGTGGATGGCATCATCCTTTCAAAGAGCTTCAGCTGTCCAATATATATATCGGAGGAGCTGTTGGAGAGGCATGCCAAGGGTATAGATGTGCAGTCAAAGGATCTTCTCGACAAAGAGTCTCTGTTGAACAGGCTCAAGGAGGAGCTCCAGGAGGCAATAAACAATGAGGAGTATGAGCGTGCATCAGAAATAAGCAAACGTATTGAATCTATAAAAAACAACAGGGATAAATGAAAAAGAGAATTATAGTATTGTTCGTTACTTTATTGGCAATTGCAGTAACTGGAATACAGGAGGTTCAGGCGAATAGTGTGGTTACGGAGATTGAAACAATCCAGCAGGCCGGTGAGGTGTTGAATGTCAATCCTTACAGATCTATATTGACAGAGAAACAATTTGCATTCAATATAGTCTCAATCTTGAGGGGCTTGTGCGGAATGGCGGTAATTATCCTCATAAGTTGGCTGATTAGTGTAGACAGAAAACGTATAAATTGGGGCACTGTAATAAAGGCTCTTGCCCTGCAGTTCATTATAGCAGTCTCTGTTCTGATGTTCCCTGCTGTTCAGACAGTTTTTGAGATTATGGGAAAATGCTTTGTTGCAGTTCTTGACTGGACAAAAGCTGGCTCAATCTTTTTGTTC
>JAFZFL010000231.1 GCA_017555925.1 Bacteroidales bacterium
CTTGTAAATCTCCTTCTTGACTTCTTTTAATTAGATCCATTACTAAGTCTGAATCTATGACTTTTAATTCGGCGGTATTAACGCCTGTTATTTCAACTACATTACGCATATGTATGCCCCCCTACCTAAAGTATGCGTAGTATTTAATTGTTTTATAAGCAGATTAATTTATTATAACTTACACACAGGTCCAATGCCAATGGCGTTGGACTTTTTTTATAGTGTCCATTTATTTATAAAGTTATGAAAACTACAAAGAAGTATACTCTTCCGGAGAGTGAGATGCCAACACAATGGTATAATATTTTAGCCGATATGCAGATTGCGCCGCAACCGCTGCTTAATCCCCAAACCCGCAAACCCCTCACCAAAGCGGAGATGGAGGTTCTTTTTGCAAAGGAACTTGTAGAGCAGGAGTTTTCTGTAGAGCGTTTTATAGATATACCGGAAGAGGTGCAGACTCTCTTCAAAATATACAGGCCTTCGCCGCTGGTAAGGGCTTCAGGATTGGAAAAAGCTCTTGATACTCCTGCCAAAATATATTTCAAGAACGAGAGTGTGAGTCCTGTTGGTTCACACAAGTTGAACTCCGCAATTCCGCAAGCCTATTACAACTACAAACAGGGTATCAAGCACATTACAACCGAGACAGGAGCAGGACAATGGGGTTCGGCAATGAGTATTGCCTGCAAGCACTTCGGACTTGACCTTAACGTCTTTATGGTTAAAAATAGCTACAACATGAAGCCATATAGAAAAATGGTTATGGCCACATACGGGGCACAAGTGCATGCATCACCTTCTGATATTACAAATTTTGGAAGAGGGGTATTGGAGTCAGACCCTGAGTGTTCCGGCAGTTTGGGCATTGCCATATCAGAGGCTGTTGAGATGGCCCTTTCTACTCCCGACAGCAGATATACCCTTGGCAGTGTCCTTAACCATGTACTGTTGCATCAGACAATAATTGGCCTTGAAGCAGAGAAGCAGATGGCTATGGCTGGTGATTATCCCGACAAGGTAATTGCCTGTTTTGGCGGAGGTTCCAATTTTGGAGGTATTGTATTCCCATTCCTCAGACACGCCCTTGAAAAAGTAAAAGCTGGAGAGAAAGGTGTTGATTATGCAAGCAAATTCATAGCTGCAGAGCCGGAATCGTGTCCAAAACTCTCAAAAGGAACTCTCAAATATGATTTTGGCGACAGCGCAGGCCTTACACCACTGATACCTATGTACACTTTAGGCCATGATTTCAAGCCGAGTCAGATACACGCAGCCGGATTACGCTACCACGGTGGCGGACAGATTGTCAGCCAACTTAGAAAAGAGGGACTCATTGGAGCTTCAACAGTAAGCCAGAGGGAGGCATTAGAGGCTGGAATCCTCTTTTCAAGAGCAGAGGGAATAATTCCTGCACCCGAATCTACGCATGCAATAGCCGTTACCATCAAAGAAGCGCTTAAAGCCAAGGAGAGCGGCACAAGTGAGGTCATTCTATTCAACCTTTCCGGACATGGTCTCCTTGATGTACCTGCCTATGATTTGTTGTTAAACGGAAAAATATAAAAGATACTGCTTAAGTGAGTCAAGTGAGGGGCAAAGATGATTGCAACAGTGCTATAGTCTGTTTGCCTCTCATTTGTTTTGGGATCTATTTGTCTTCACTTAATGAGCCGCTGTTATAACCGCTGATAGAGACAGCGTCAGGAATAGTCTCCTGCTCCTGATTAACCCTTATAGTTATACCCGACGGAGCATTTGAAAGATCTGCACATATTTTTATTTTGTGCCAACAGCCCAAAGCAGTTGTTACTGTTGCTCCATCTGAAGTGGCGGTTCCGGAGTAAGTATAATTTTTCACCTCTACATCTCCTCCCAAACTATATAGCTGCGAAGAAATGGTTATATAAAGATTTGTCCCACCCGGATAAAAAGCAGAGTTTGCCACACCTGCACCATCTGCATTCTCCGGCGTAAGCAAATGGCCATTTGCTGTAGTAAACTCCAATGCCCTATCTGTTCTACCTGCATTTGTAGAGAGGGTTACTGTTGTAGACTCAGCTTTGAAAGCCTTCAAAAAACTGTTATCAAGCGATATTGTTACCATTGCGTTTGCCACGACACAAGGAATTTCAACTGCAGTAAGATTTCCCGGAACAACCGAGAACGATGTTTTTCCATAATATCTTACCTGTCCGAAACCATCTGAAGGGTGGGCCTCCAGCTCGGTACAGTTATACGCCGATGCCACATAACTTCCCTCACCAACAACAAACGTCTCGTCTTTTATAGAAGAGAGACTCCTTGATTCAACAATGGATGTGGTATCGCCATTGATGCCGGTGCCGGCGTTTATTGTAAAAATGCCGTAATCTGTATTTGGAAGTGTTGCTTTTGTTGCTGCATTCTCCGGCATTGTCTGCACCATTACATCACTTGCTCCGGCAATATCAAAGGATAACAGCCCCTCTTTATGACTGTTATCCTTTGTACAGGCCTGTATAATAATTAACGCAAATATTATGGTAATGACGCGCTTCATTATATTCAACTTTTATTATGCTTGTCAGTTACTGAATGGGTCAACTGTTACAGTAACCTCTTCTGCCTCTACAATTGTACCATCCACATAAATGGTAACCTTTGCCAAACCATTGGATGTGCTGGCAGCAATCCTTACTTTATGCCAGGTCTTTTTCTCCAAGCTGATTGGAGTTGCTGACTCAAATGTCTTAACTGTACCGTCGCTTTTTCTTGCAGCAGTGATTGTAAAGCTTACTGATGTACCATTATCATTTACTGTGTAGTATGATTCAGTCAAAGTATTGTCGTGAGTGATATCACCAATAAGTGTTACTGTTCTGTCAGCAGTAAGGCTGTTTGAAGGAGTTACAACAATTGTTGGAGTTTGAGTAATACCCTCAGCTGTTTCCATATGGAACATATTGGTAAATGTCTCATCATAATCAAATGTAACTTTTGCATTATCCATTGTACAAGTCAAAGATACATTTACCGGATCTGCAGAAGCAGTTACATTAAACGAAGTGCTTCCTGCATAATGAGCAGCACCTCTTCCGTCTGATGCACTCTCAGCTTCAGCTGGAGTCATATTCTCAGCAGTCATTGTATATGCTTCTACCGGAACTGTGAAAGTTTGTCCTTTGATGGCAGAATACTCACCTGTAAGAGCTTGTAGAGTAACACCCTGGCTGTTTACGGTAGTAATGTTATAAGTGCCGTCCGCCTCAGGTAGTTCCGAAGATTTTACATAAACTGTGTTTCCCTCGTTCAATGACAATGTAACTTGTCCGTAATCATTGCTTTCAAGCTCACCTTTGGAGCCCCAATCGTAACCCTCTTTACCGCAACCTGCCAACATCATTGTTGCCAGTGCTGCCAAAAATACTCTTTTCATTGTATAGTTAATTTAAATTCGTTTACAAACAGTTAAAACTCTACTCCAGACAGGCATACACTATACCGCTGAATTTAGCACTGCAAAGATGGTGTTTTGTATAATCAGAAACAACCGTCGGGAATAGGATTTTATATACAAATTTATCGTTTTTTGACTTTTTTAGCTCAAATATCCCATCAAACTTGCAGTAGGGTAAACAATGTAAAACTTTTTTCCTACATTTGTGTGGTCTTTACTAAAATAGGGTAAATATGAGCTTTAGTATCAACAGTATATATAAATCAGACAAACGCAATGTTCACATGGCCGGAAGAGTTCTCAAAGGGCTCTTCGCTTTGTTCCTCATTGCTTTTGCTGCAATTTCCTGTGAAAAAAATGAGTCTTTGCCACAGGAGGCTTTTCAGGTTAGGGCATACACCGGAGCAACCGTTGCAAATCCGCTTACCAGAACTACTGTAAATGATGATTTGAGCATAAACTGGGAGAGCGGCGAGCAGCTTTCCATTGTTGCCTATACATCAGGCGGAGTCTCTGCGGTATCTGACCTCACACTTAAAGAGGGCGCCAATACAGAGAGAGGCATGTTTGAAGGCACTGTAAATATTTCGGATGTGCCGGAGAAGTGCTATTTCATCTATCCTGCATCAAGCTCCCGACAAGAGACCCAATATGTTTCAATTGATGCAGCTGCCGGTACCGCAACATTTTCATACGACAACCAGACCGGCGAACACAATCCATATCTTGCCAGCACATCAATCACTTACAACTCATCCGGCATAGATGTCACCCTTGAACATATTGGAGGAGTATTGGCAGTTAGCCTTCCCGACAACATACAAAAAATCACTGTACAGGGAAATCAGGGAGAGAAGCTGTCGGGATACAAATATAATTTTAAGAATGGGACAGGAGAGGTTGATGAGAATGGAACAACATCATTCTCTGTAGCAGCAAACGGTAATGGCACATACTATATAAATATGCCTCCCGTTGCTTTTACAAAGGGCTTCACCCTGCTTCTTGAGGGTCCCGACGGAGCTATAATGTACAAAAGCTTCAATTATGGTAGCGGAGGATGCGACTTTTCAAAATCTGCTGAAGCCGGCCAACCTGCAACAGCTGCAACCCTAAAGGGGGCATTGATAGAGATAGATGTAGACTCTTTTGAACCTCTTGCACTCACTTCTGCAACCACAGCTTCGCACACCTATGACGGTTCAGGCACACTTACAGGCAGTGAGGTAAAAATAAGCGGAATAACACTCCAGGGAGTTCCCGCATCACTGGTTACAAATTACAAGGCAGAGCTGAAGAACAGTAACGGAACAACCGTAAGAGAGTATGCCGGTTCATCTGTGCCCGCATCCGACATAACAATGAACACTGCCAACAACTGGCCATACCTGCCTCAAGGAAGCTACACCCTTACCCAGACTATAACTACAATTTACGGAACGACAGAGACCACCTCTACCGTAACTCTTGGAGCGCCAACCCTTGCAGCAACCACAGATGCAAAAACATCTTACAGTTACTATACCGCAGGAAATATTAATCAAGCCAATAACTGCGACAATAGCACAATTTATAATATCACTGTTGAGGCAAAAATCTCTGCCGACATACTTGGCAACTCCAACTACGCATCATTGAAACCAAAAGCCCAATACAAAATTGACAGCGGTTCACTCTCCGAAGAGGTATCAATGGATGCAGCATCACATAACTTTGGAAATATATCATCCCAAAGCTGGACGAGCCACACAATTACCGGAATCGTAAATTTTGACGGCGCAACCGCAACTGCCACTAAAAACGTAGAGATCACCGGGTTGCCGTATGATTTGACCTTTAATAATAACAACGCAGGTTGGTCACTCTACAATTATGATTGGTCATCAGGTTTTTTGACATTGGATAGTAATAAAAATGATAACTCCAGAGGATATGCAATCTCTCCAAAATTCAATATTCCAGCAGATATAAAATGCAACTACTCAGTATACGCATATTACTATTGTTCTCTGGTCTCAGCTGGAAATTGTACGATTTGGATTGAACCAACATCCAGCGCATCAACCAAATCACAATCTTCATCGGGGCATTATAAGAGTTCACCTAAAATAGCTTTACCAATTACAGCTGAATTTGATAATAATACTGGAGCACTTACTTTCTCAAAGTCATCTCCATACTTATCCATTTCACACAACCTAACATCAGGCACATGGCAATCAAGATATGTGTGTGTAAAAAGTGTAACCCTTCTGTACACTAAATAATTTGTCATACTGACCAATATAGTTGTTCACGAAAGGAAAAAGAACTTATGTTTTTTCCTTTCGTGAACAATATTTATTTCATCTTATGCGAATAGTGATCACGAAAGGGAAATATATGCTTTTATTTACCTTTCGCGATCATTCATTCATAAATTTCCATTTTTCTCCATCCCTCCTCTACAAATATTTATAAATTTTCGTCCCCCACTCTATATTTTACTCACATTTTTACTCAATTTCACAGTAAGTTTTTACAGAATTGCACTGTTCTTCAATTCTATAACCCTAGCTTTGCTTCTAATCTTATTATCTATTATCTGCTAATTAAAAAAACTAATTATCCATCGCCTTCCAACTTACATAATTATGAATTCAGTATATCACTATTGTTTTTCCGCCAATGAAGCAATTTGCAGAGATGAAAAAGATTATATCAGGTTCATCAATTGTTTTGCTCTGGCACTTCACTCTACAGGCTCTGAAACATTGGCAGATGTTGTAATGTCAAACCACTTCCATTGTATTTTAACGTCTCCAGATATTAAAATGTTTTCCTGGAAATTACGTTATAGCTACACCAGGCATTTTAACTATAAATATAGTCGTAAAGGTAAACTTGGAGAACGCAAAGCCTATATAACGGAACTAAAAGGATTGGCACATATAAGCACAGCTATCAGCTATGTATTACGAAATCCAACTCACCACGGTGTTTGTTCAACGCCTTTTGGCTATAAGTATAGTTCTATCAAGACTCTTTTTTCAAATGATTTTGGATATAATTCCAGTAACAATTTATCAAAAAAAGACCTTCGCAAAAAGTCGGTATACAAATGGCTTCCTAAAGGAGTTGTTCTACCGGGGTGCTTTAAAATCGACTCCTCGGGAGTTATTCTTCGGGAATGTTTTACAAGTATATCCCAGACCGAAATCCTGTACGGTTCGGTGCGTAACTTCATATTTCAAATGACAAGGCTGTCGGGAGAAGAATGGATAAAAGAGCAGAAAGAAAAAGATGGGGAGAATTGTGGTAAAGCAATTACCCTCGAGGATATTGAAAAAAATGTATTCCAAACCTCAAGCGACAAAGAATGGCTGAAACAACTTTATATCAATGAAAAATCACGAAATAAAACAGTTAATATTCAAGATATTGAATTATGCAAAATTATTGACAAGCACATAAGCAAAAGATTCTGCAAGAAATCTGTATATCAATTAACCTCTGATGAAAAGAATTTAGTGGCATCATACCTTTACAACAAACACCATATAGGTAATTCTCAACAACTCGAGAGGTGCCTTGCACTAAAGTATAATATTTGAATATAATAGGGATTTGTTATTTTACGAACAGACATCCTGGGACATATCACCAGAGAATGTTCCCAGGATGGCAGCATCTTTATTATCTGCCGAAGCTGCATCTCTCCGCCCCTTCACCATCCGTTCTTTGCCAAACATATCACACACGATTTGACATTCCGTAAAGCCGGCAGACTGCATAAGGGCAACCACCTCTGCCGCAAACCGTTCATTCACTTCAAAGTAGAGCAGTCCACCCCTTTTCAGTATTCCCGACAGATTATCTTCCGACCCCCCTTCCAATCTTTCCTCCAATCTTCCCTCAGGTCTTCTCCCAGCAGAGAGTTCCACTATTCTTCTGTAGAACTTCAATGGATCATCATCCGGAACAAAGAGGGCCAATTCCGGCTCGTAGTCCAAGACGTTTGCTCTCATCTGGCAACGTTCCTCGTCACAAACATACGGAGGATTGCTCACAATAATGTCAAACCCGGGATTACTGTCGCATACCATCCCTTTTATAAGAGTTCCGGCTCCCGCATCAAGAATGTCACACTTAAAAAAAGATATTTCTGAACTTATCTTCACCTCAGCTATATTCTGCGACCGTGCAATAGCCAATGCCTCATCAGAAATATCACAGCCATATACTCTACTGCCCGGCAATCCGCTTGCCAGACTCCAGGCAATACATCCGCTGCCGGTACAGATGTCCAGCACTTTCAACGGCTCCTGAGCCTTCACACAACAACCAGTATCGGACAAAATGAGATTCACCAGCTCCTCTGTCTCCGGACGGGGAATCAGAACACCGGGGGCTACAGAGAATTTATGTCCGCAGAAATACTCATACCCTAAAGCATACTGCAACGGCTCACCCTTCTTCATTTTTGCCAGACACCCCATCAATGCAGTCCCAACGGAGGGTTCCAGCTCCATTTGAGGATCGACAATCAGTTTGTATGACTCCACTCCGGCCAGCTCCTTCAAAAGATAAGAGGCCATACTCCTGACCTCTCTCTTATCATACCACTCCAGATGAGCCAACTCACTCTGAAAATATGTAACAAACTCTCCTATAGTCATATTCAACCCAAATCAGCATCCTATCTCATCAATAAGGGAATTGAAGAAATCGCGCATCTCTATTCCTGCAGCCCGTACCTGAGCCGGCACAAGACTCATAGGGGTCATACCTGGGACACTGTTTATCTCAAGGAAGTAAATATCATATCCCTTAACAATGTAATCTATACGCACCAGCCCCCTGCAACCCATATATCTGTATATGCGCTCTGTCATATCCTGAATCATAGATGTAAGCTCTTCTGAAATTTGGGCAGGACAAATCTCATTGCTCAAACCCATATACTTGGCCTCATAATCGAAGAATTCCCTATCCGTAACAATCTCCGTCACAGGCAGACGCACAACCTTTCCATCCTTAAGATATATTCCGTTAGTCATCTCCCGTCCGGTAATACACTCCTCTATTATCACAGAATCATTCTCCTTGAATGCGGCTGCAATGGCCGCGTCAAGCTCCTCCTCCTTCACAACTTTTGAAATGCCGAAGCTGCTTCCACCATTTGTAGGCTTCACAAAGAGCGGCAAACCCAACTCCTTGACAATAGCTGTTGCCGAATATTCCTGTCCCTCCCTCACAAAAACATCTTTTGCCATCTTCACACCGGCAAAATCAAGGAACCTCTTACAGGAGTGCTTGTCAAAGGTTATATTGGAAACAAAAGATGAACAAGTATTGAACGGCACTCCCAACATCTCAAAATATCCCTGAAGCAGACCATTCTCGCCAGGATTGCCATGAATCATAATATACGCAAGATCAAACTTCACCTTCTCACCATTATATGCAAATGAAAAATCGGTCTTGTCCACCTCAATACCACCATCAGGCAACTCAACATCTGTACCATCCGATGCAGGCACCACTACCACTCTCCAGCTTGCCCCCCTGAGCAGTACCTCATAAACATCAAACCTCTCCCTGTCGATATTGGCCGCCACATTCCTGCCACTCTGCACAGAGATCTCCCACTCCGAAGAGTTTCCACCATATACCAATGCAATTTTCTTTTTCATAGAGCTTCCATTTTTATCAATATCCTCTTCCCGACAGCAATACCCTTCCCGACAGCAAATTTCTAAAACCCGTCAAAAAATGACTCCTCCGATTGGGTTGCCTTCATATCCTCATCACTTCCGTCACAATTCAACTCCGCATTGAATCCCTTAGGAACTGAGAATGTATCATATTTGGTAACACCCAATGTGCCGTCATCAATAACCTTCTTCATAAAGAT
Organism: Bacteroidales bacterium; assembly: GCA_017555925.1. The sequence continues at coordinate 9,336 of JAFZFL010000231.1, forward strand.
GCCCCAAATAGGAAGTGCCATATTTGATCCTCCTCCCAATGCCAAGCTTGCAAAGTGGACCTGTCTGTCCTCTGCACCTACCCAAACACCTGTTGTAAGTTTTGGTACATATCCAATAAACCATCCGTCAGACTGGTCATTTGTTGTACCTGTCTTGCCCGCGATCTGTCCCTCCGGCACATATCTCGCCCTGATTCTGTATGCTGTTCCTGAATTTACAACTCCCTCCATAAGATTTACCATCAGATATGCCGCCTGCTCACTTATTGCCTCTTTTCTGTTTGGAGTAAATGTAGCCAATGTATTGCCCATTTTGTCCTCTATCCTCAATACCGCAACAGGCTCTGCATATACACCTTTGCCCGGGAATGTGTTAAATGCTCCCACCATCTCATACACAGGAACATCGGCCGAACCTACACAGAGTGAATAAACCGGATCCAACCAGCACTTCACTCCCATAGTATGGGCAATATCAACCAATGCCTGAGGTCCGAACTGCTTCATAAGGTAAGCAGATATGTTGTTGGAACTCTTGGTCAACCCCCATTTTAAAGTAACCGTCTGTCCTATCCACTCAGGCTTGTCTGTACTCTTTGGTGTCCAGACTTCATCATTTACCACAAACGACTGCGGAACATTCACCACTTTA
>JAFZFL010000232.1 GCA_017555925.1 Bacteroidales bacterium
ACTTCACCCCATTAAACTCTATATAATATCCAACAGTTTCAGTAGCATCGTGAGGAACAATAAATGGTATAAACCTTATTTTCTCATCATACTCATTGAATATTCCAGGCTGTGTCTTTCTCACACATCCATGAAGTTTGCCACGTGTGCAGAAATGGTTACTTAGCGCGGTGTGGAGTCTCTCTGTTGCATAAATTGGAATATGAACCCTCTCAGCAAGAACACCCAAACTCTTTATATGATCAATATGGTCGTGAGTAACAAGCACAAACTTGACCGTATCCATAGAGATACCCCTCTCCAATAACCTTTTCTTTATGGTTCTTGGACCAATACCGGCATCAATCAAGAGACCGGTATGCTCATCTCCTATGAAATAGCAGTTGCCGTTGCTTCCGCTTGACAAACTCACGAATTTAACCATTCAACTCCTCCAGCATTCTGTTAAGTTCAACCTCAAGATTTGTATTCACATCATAATAAAGTGTCTTGAAACCCATCCTCTGTGCAGTTTCTATATTTGCCGGAGCATCATCAATGAACAGGCTCTCCTGGGGAACAAGTCCGGCAGCAATAACTCTATTATAAATCTCCTCTCCCGGCTTCATTGTATTCAATCTGAATGAAAGGAAAAGCTTGTCAAAAACATCCTCCACTCTGCAACCTGCCTTCTCCTGAAACATCTCACCGGATTTTTCCCAACAAATGTTATTATTGTTGCTTAAAACATACAAATTATACGACTTTTTAAGATTAAGCAACATATCTATCTTATACTGTGGAATCTCCTCCAGAAACTCATACAAAGCATATTTGACATCACTATCAGTAACATCCGGTTTAACAGAGAGTTCCCTTACACATCTGCAGAACTCCACATCATCAATATCTCCATTCTCATATGCTGCAAAAAAACCTTTCTGTAGATATGGAGTAAGATATTCACTGAAATTGGCAACTCCGGCCACCTGGTCAAAAGCATTAAGGCAACGCTCCTTATCAAGAGAAAGAATAACTCCACCCCAATCAAATATAAGATTCTTTATCATATTCCTATTGTATAGAATTAGTTGAGTTTTGCAATAAGTCCGGTAAAAATTTCTGTCATTCTGTCCGCTGCTGCATCTGCCGCCTTTACAACATCATCACCATCATTTACATAATCTTCGGCATAATCGTCATGAGCCTCATTGGTAATTACCGACATTCCAAATACAGGAATTGAACTGTGTCTTGCCACAATAACCTCCGGAATGGTTGACATTCCCACAGCATCGGCACCTATGGTCCTGAAATATTTATACTCTGCAGGAGTCTCGTAAGTAGGACCGGTACTTGCAAGATATACACCCTCTTTAAGTTCTATGTTACTCTCGGCAGCAATCTCTTTTGCCAATTTGATTATTGAAGGTTCATATGGTCTCGTCATATCCGGAAACCTTGGTCCGAACTCTTCCATATTCTTACCAATCAACGGATTAGGTAACAAATTTATATGATCTTTTATAATCATAAGATTACCTACTTTAAAATTGAAGTTAACTCCGCCAGCTGCATTTGAGACAAAGAGATATTTTATTCCAAGCAGCTTCATGACTCTGATTGGAAGTGTGACCTGCTCCATAGGATACCCCTCATAATAATGGAAACGTCCCTGCATGGCTATGACAAACTTTCCACCAAGCATACCGGCAATAATGTTTCCTTTGTGGCCCATAGCAGTAGATACAGCAAAGTTTGGAATCTCCTTGTACGGAATCACTACAGGATCTGCAATACAATCAGCAAGCTTTCCCAATCCGCTACCAAGAACAATACCGGCAAATGGCACTCTCCCCTGCAATCTGGACTTTACATAATCTGCTGCTTCATATACTCTTTTTACTCTATCATCCATAACATCAATTTTTTTATTCCAAAGTCAGACATATAATTTTTTGTATAATCTGTTCACGTTATCAAGAATCTCCCTCTCTCCTTCTACCTTTCTCTTTTCCATTACAATTTTGCCATTGCAGATAACTGTCTCAACACAAGAGCTGTTAGCAGAATAGATAAGATTGGCAAGGAAATTTATATTTGGCGTAAATGCATAATTGTCAATATCAATAATAGATAAATCCGCCAATGCGCCAACTTCAATTTTACCGGTATTGATGCCTAATGCCTTTGCTCCATTTACTGTGGCACAATCCATAAGTTCATCAAGAGGCATGGCAGCAGGATCATAATTTACACCCTTCTGCAGCAGTGCTGTTGTCTTCATTGCTTCAAGCAGGTCGAGATTGTTTGATGAAGCACAACCGTCGGTACCAAGACAGACAGTAAGGCCTGCCTCTTTGAACTTCTTGTATTTGAAATTGAAACCTGAAGCAAGTTTAAGGTTAGAATTTATATTGTGGACTATTTTGACATCATTGTCTGCCAATATTTTAATATCCTCATCATCTATCCATACACAATGTGCTGCAATCATTTCGGGGCCCAATATTCCAAGTTTTTCACAATATCTGGTTGGTGTGAGTCCATGCAGCTGCATTGAATCGGCATTCTCCTGTTGGGTTTCAGAGAGGTGCATATGGACCGGAAGGTTATGTTCCCTTGCAAAATCACTTGCCCATTTCATGCTCTCTTTGCTTACACTGTACGGAGCATGTATTGCTATTGCAAACCTGTTGAGACTGCTCCATCTGGAACTCTCCCTGTATATTCTCTCGCACTCTCTCTTAAGGTTTTCGGCCTTCTCCTTATCGTGCAGATCAAGTATCACATATGGATTAAGGGAACGCAATCCCATCTCTGAAATGGCCTTTACAGCTGTATCTATCATCCAATACTGATCATTGAAACATGTGGTTCCGGTCTTAAGCATCTCAAGACATGCCAGTTTTGTTCCCCAATAAATGAGCTCTTCATCCAATCTCGGCTCAACTTTCCAGATATATGAGAGCCACTCATTAAGTGGGGCATCTTCATTCAACCCACGCATAAGAGTCATGGCACTGTGAGTATGCATATTTATAAGGCCCGGAATTGCAGCTTTTTTATTACCGTCTATTACATATAGCGAACCTCTCCCAGAAATATCTGCAACCTCTATATTCTCTCCAATACGGGATATGAGGTTATCCTCAATAAGAATATCCTTTATAGAGCCATTACAATATATGTTTTTAATCAACAATCTTTCCATAATCAAATTGATCCACAAAGTTACTACTAATTTACCTGAGTACAAGACTCCTGACAATCTCTCCTCCCAAATTTTTATTAATCTGCACAATTATATCATTTTGTCTGAAATACAACTGGTTACGCACTAATGACGAATTAATTTTACAATAGAGTGTTCCATTTGAAAAATATTTCGACAATGTGTAAAGTGCATACTTTTGCCCCACAACGCTATCCCATGCCTCACCTACCCTAAGGCTCAACAATCCCTCTTCAAGTCCATGATCCTTCACAAACTCCTCAAGAAGAAGTGACAATTTATTAGAATTTACCCTCTGCATAATCTCTTTACTGCTCTAATCCACCAGGTTACAATTCCTGTACACTCCAGAAACAACCTCAAATGAAGCAACATCATCGGTTATGGAGGCGGCTATCTTGTCCATTCTCACTTTATTGCTGTCGGTGATGAATATTTGTCCGAAATTTTCACTTGCAACCAATCCAAGAAGATATTCAACACGCTGCATATCAAGTTTGTCAAAAACATCATCAAGAAGAAGTATTGGAGTGTGGCCGTGCAACTCTTTCATGAGGGTAAATTGAGCAAGCTTAAGCGCAATAAGAAAACTCTTCTGCTGGCCTTGGGAACCGCACTTCTTTATAGGATGCGAGCCAAGTGAAAACTCCACATCATCACGTTGCACCCCTGCCGAAGTATAGTGCAACAGGGCATCACGCTCCCTCACTTTGTCAAAAAGTTTCAACAAGGCATCTTCTCCACAAGAAGGATAATTGTCGGGACCACAATTGACAAACTCATCCAAATCAGACATATAAGCCAATGAAATCTCCTCCTTTGCACCACTTAATCTCGAATAGTACTCCTTGATAAGTTCTTGTAACCGTTTGCAAAGTTCATACCTCTTGTTATATATATATGAGGCATCAGGTGCCATCTGTTCATCAATGGTTTCAAGCAGTTCAAAGGAGATACGCTCCATCTTGAGAAGTTTGTTGCGTTGGACTATGAGCTGATTGTACCTCATAACTCTCCTCAAATACTCCTTATCTATCTGAGAAAGAATTGAATTCAGAAATTTTCTACGCTCCTCTGCACTTCCATTAATTAAGGAAGTGTCTGCAGGAGAAACCATTACAATAGGAGTTGACCCAATATGTTCAGAGATGCGCTTGTATGGCTTGTCATTCCTTTTCACACTCTTTTCACCTCCAGCCTTTATACCAATGCTGATTTTGTCTTCTGTATTGTCTTCCCTTACATAAGAGCCGGTTACAGCAGCAGCAGACTCTCCAAAGGTAAATGTATAGGAATCTGCACTGTTGAAGTAGCTCTTTGTCATTGACAAATAGTAAATGGCATCAAGCAGATTTGTTTTTCCCTCTCCATTATTGCCGGAGATGCAATTGATTTTACGGCTGAAACTCAAATCAGCACTGCGTATATTCTTAAAATTGGAAATTATAACTCTCTTCAAATACATAGCACGCAAAGATACCTAAAATTGGTGAATTATCTTTTGCTATTCTTGCAAATTATTGTATTTTTGCACCCTGCAAAAAATATGTATAAAAAGAAATAAAAATTTATATAGAAATGACAAAGAATAACAACGTTCAGGAACCCGAAATCAATGTGGGTGAAGCTCTATCTAAGACAGAGAAATTTTTTGAGACTTACAAAAAGCCTATGATTTATGCAATTGCAGCAATTGTAATTATTGGTGCAATAATTATGGCTTACTATCAGTTCATTCATTTGCCAAAACAGCAAGAGGCAATGGGTCAAACATTTGCAGCTGAGCAGGCTTTTAGGGCAAATGATTTTGACAAAGCTCTTAATGGTGATGGCAATACTTTAGGTTTCAAACAGGTAATTGCTGAGTATGGCGCAAAATCAGGCGAGGCTGTATATTTCTATGCAGGTGTTTGCGAACTGCAGCTTGGCAATTACAATGAGGCTATCAAGTATTTCAACCAGTACAAAGGTACAGACCCTATTATGGCTGCAAGAGCAATCGGATGTAAAGGTGACGCCTACGCTTCATTGAATGAGTTGGAGAAAGCTGCTGCCGAGTATGTTAAAGCTGCAAAAAAAGCAGACAACATTTTGGCTGCCGGTTACCTTAAGAAAGCTGGTATCGTATATGAGGAGCTTGGCAAACCTGCTGAGGCCCTAAAAATGTACGAGGAAATCAAGACTAAATACCCACAATCAGTTGAGGGATTTGAGATCAACAAATACATTTCACGCATCCAAGCTACAAAATAATTATTATGGGAAGAGCATTTGAGTTCAGAAAAGAGAGAAAATTGAAACGTTGGGGCAATATGGCCCGCGTCTTCACCAGATTGGGAAAAGAGATAACAATTTGCGCTAAAGCTGGAGGTATTGATCCCGACAGCAACCCAAGGCTACGTACTCTCATTCAAACAGCAAAGAGTGAGAATATGCCTAAAGACAATATCGACAGAGCTATCAAACGTGCAGTTGAGAAAGATACAGCAGATTACAAAGAGATTGTATACGAAGGTTATGCTCCTCACGGAATTGCAGTAATGGTTGAAACAGCTACAGACAACAACAACAGAACTGTTGCTAACGTAAGAAGCTACTTCAACAAATTTGGCGGTTCACTTGGTACATCAGGAAGCGTTGAGTTTATGTTTGAGCGCAAATGTGTTTTCAAGGTAGTGCCTAAAGATGGTATTGACTTGGAAGAGCTTGAGCTTGAGATGATTGATTATGGTGTAGATGAGATTTTTATGGATGAGGATGAGAATCTTATTGTAATCTACGGTGCATTCGAATCTTTTGGCGAAATACAGAAATATCTTGAGGCCAACGGATTTGAAATCAAATCGGGACAATTTGAGAGAATCCCTACATCCGATCCTAAAAAACTTACAGCAGAAGAGAAAGCAGAAGTTGAGAAGCTTCTTGCAAAACTTGAGGAGGATGATGACGTTCAGAACGTATACCACACAATGGATATGTCTGAATAATTGAAAGAAGAGGGAATCAAAATCCAAAATAACAGATTCTTACAGAAGGTGACTCAAAGTGATTTGGTCACCTTCTTTCGTTTATATATGGCACCTGGAGATCGCAAATGAAGGAAACCGGCTTCCCATTTTACTGGAAAACCGGTTTCGGACGATTTAATTTATTCAAACTTAAAACTATTTCGGCATAGAAACAAATCTCTATACGCAATAGTTTACTCAACTGTAAGTTTATTTTCTATCAATCTATTGATATACTGCTGAATAATAGCTTTAAAACGGGCATCTTGCTTCTGTAGGGTTGCACTGTTGCGCAGTTCCTCTGCAACTGCACTCTCAAGAAGATTGTTCTTCAAAAGAGGATCTTCAGAAAGAATATAGACATCTGTAAGCATCTTATCATTCCTGAACAAAAGTGTATCTCCCAAAACCAATTGGAACTGGCCGGTAGTATAGTTTATTGCAAACTCCCCCTTCTGCTCCGAGTTCACATCACGGCCGTATGCAAAAAACGGCTTCTTATACCCCATCATTCCAAGCAGAGTTGGCATTATATCAATCTGCTGTGTAACACCATCATATCTGCCAGGCTTGATGTATCCGGGAGCATAATAGATAATAGGAATTCTTGTATTTCCAATAGAAGTGCTGTAGACAGGATCTGATGAGACCAAAGTAGAGTGGTCTGGCAAAAGAATGAATATTGTATTCTTGAACCACTCCTGCCCTTTTACCTTTTGAAAGAATTTTCTCACTGCCATATCTGAGTAAGCAATGGTCTTCTGAAGAGGAATATCCCCGTCCGGCAAATGCTCTTTCCACTCTTTAGGCACTTTAAACGGGTGATGGGATGATAGTGTAAAAATATTGGCCATGAATGGCTGAGGCAGCTTAGGCAACTCATCAGCAACATATTGAAGGAAATATTCATCCCATATTCCCCAGGCACCATCGAATTTTGAATCATCGTTATACTCATCCTTGCCATAATAGTTCAAGACACCGCACATTCTTGAAACAGCCCTGATGCCCATTGAATTATTTGGTGCTCCATGAAAGAATGCAGTATAGTAACCAAGGGAATCGAGTATAAATGGAAGGCCTTTGATTTCATTTGTGGAGTATGGGGTTACAGCGTAAGAGTTTATCATACTTGGTATTGATGCCAGAATTGATGGCACAGCATCAATCGATTTTCTGCCGTTTGCAAAGGCATTTGTAAAGAGCATGCCCTCCTTGCTCAAAGAGTCAAGAAACGGTGTAAAGTTCTTTTCAAGTCCGCTATTGAGGAACTGCATATTTGCCGATCCAAAACTCTCCAGAATCAGAATGACAACATTTTTTCCTCTTGCACTCTCACCTGTTGTCTCTATTATGCCGCCTCCCTGCGACAGGCTGTCGGGAAGAAAATTTTTATGGATTGGAGAGTAAATATCCTCCATTGAATCATAATTTTCATAGAAGTTCTGCAATTTGTAATCGGCCTTACCTATTGTTCTAATAAGAGAAAAAGGGGTATTAAGTACAGCAGATGAATGAATTGCCTTTTCTGCAAAATCACCGGCATTACTGATTGTAATTGGTCTTATTGTTCTGGTAACGCCTCCCCGCACACCTATTATAAAGAGAGGTGCTGCAATAAGAAGAGCTGCCATTTGCGACAAATAGAATCTTAACCCGAACTTGCTGTTAAAATATTTTACCTTATTGCTCAAATTGCGGTCATACAGATTTTCATTTTTTGAACATATTCCCGACAGATAAATCAAAGCAAAAAGGAAGATAAAACCTATAACAAAAATGTACCAGTAGAGGTATATGCTCTGGAAGAAAATCTGGAAGAAATTGACATCTCCTTTAAACTCGCTGAAGAAGGTCATACTTGTCCGACGGAGTGTAAACCTAAAATATATTGTATCTGCAAGGTTAATGACTATGCCAATAAAGTTTGTAATGATGTAAAACCAGCGCAATAATTTTTGAACAAACTCTCCCCTTATTGCCGGAACAGGGAGAAATGAAAAAAAGAGATACAATATGTTTATATACAATATTGCCGAGGTGTCAAACATCAGCCCGCCCTTCAAAATTTTTATCATCTGTCCGGATGATATTCCTTCGAGAAGGTCATAGTTGAATGCTATAAACAAAACTCTGCAGAGAGTATAAATGATATAAATGAGAAAAATTCTCCAAACTACAAGTAGGTAATAATTATTTATTCTAATTTTCATACCGATTATGCGTAAATAGAAAGATTTTATAACTTTTTAGCAAAAATTTTAGGCAAAGATATAATATTTAGTAATTTTGTAGCTTAAAAGTAGAAGTATATTCACTTAATAATAATCATATAAAAATTATTTTACCATGGAATTAACACATATCGAGCACATTGGTATTGCAGTTAAGTCATTGGAGACTGCTATTCCTTACTACGAAGAGAAACTTGGTTTGAAATGCTACTCTATTGAGGAGGTTAAAGACCAAAAAGTTAAAACTGCTTTCTTTAAAATTGGCCAAACCAAGATTGAGCTGTTGGAGAGTACAGATCCAGAAGGTACTATAGCTAAATTCATTGAGAAAAAAGGTGAGGGTGTTCACCATATCGCATTTGCAACTAACGGTGTTCAAGCTGCTTTGGATGAGCTTTCAGAGAAAGGCGTACAGCTTATTGACAAAGCTCCAAGAAAAGGTGCAGAGGGTTTGAACATTGCATTCCTACATCCAAAATCTACTCTTGGCGTTTTGACTGAGATGTGTGAGGATCCTTCAAAAAACTAGTAAACTCAATTTAAAATCTAAAACCAATATAAAATGAGTCAACAACTCGAACAAGTAAAAGCGCTTATTGCTCTACGTGAGAAGGCGCGTTTAGGTGGCGGTCAAAAGAGAATTGAATCGCAACACGCAAAAGGCAAATATACTGCCCGCGAAAGAATCAACATGCTATTGGATGAAGGCAGCTTTGAGGAGTACGATATGTTCGTAACTCACCGTTGTCAGAACTTTGGAATGGAGAAGACTACATTCCTTGGTGATGGTGTAGTAACCGGTTACGGTACAATTGATGGCAGATTGGTATATGTATTCGCACAAGACTTTACAGTATTCGGAGGTTCTCTTTCTGAGAGCTTCGCAATGAAGATCTGTAAGATTATGGATCAGGCTATGAAGATGGGTGCCCCTGTAATTGGTCTTAACGACTCAGGTGGAGCACGTATCCAAGAGGGTGTAAATGCTTTGGCAGGTTACACAGAGATCTTCCAAAGAAATATTCTTGCTTCAGGTGTTATCCCTCAGATTTCAGCAATCTTTGGTCCTTGCGCCGGTGGTGCAGTATACTCTCCAGCCCTAACAGACTTCAACATTATGACTAAAGGTTCAAGCTACATGTTCTTGACCGGTCCTACAGTTGTAAAATCAGTAACAGGTGAGGATATTACACAAGAGAACCTTGGTGGTGCAAGTGTACACGCAAGCAAGAGTGGTGTTGCCCATTTTGCTGTAAATACAGAGGAAGAGGGTATCCAAGTTATCAGAGACCTTTTGAGCTACTTGCCACAAAACAATCTTGAGGAGACTCCAGTTGTTCCTACAGAGGATCCTATTGACAGACTTGATGACGTTCTTAATGACATTATTCCAGACAACCCTAACAAACCATACGATGTATACGAAGTTATCGGCGGTATTGTTGACGAGGGTAAATTCCTTGAGGTTCACGCAGACTACGCTAAGAATATTGTTGTAGGTTTTGCACGCTTCAACGGTCAGGCTGTTGGTATTGTTGCAAACCAACCTAAAGTTCTTGCAGGTGTACTTGAAATAAACTCTTCAAGAAAAGCTGCACGTTTCGTTCGTTTCTGCGACGCATTCAACATTCCATTGGTAACATTGGTTGACGTTCCTGGTTTCTTGCCTGGTTCACA